>NZ_JBQCGC010000075.1:0-35830 GCF_051956055.1 Amnibacterium sp. | reverse complement strand
GGCGTGCTCGGCGCGAACGACGGCATCGTCTCGGTCGCGGCGATCGTGGTCGGCGTCGCCGGCGCGACCTCGGCGACCGCCCCGATCCTGACGGCAGGCGTGGCCGGGGTCGTCGGCGGCGCGATCTCGATGGCGCTCGGTGAGTACGTCTCGGTCAGCAGCCAGCGCGACAGCCAGCGGGCGCTCATCGTCAAGGAGCGACAGGAGCTCGCCGAGACCCCCGAGCAGGAGCTGCTGGAGCTCGCGGGGATCTACCAGGCGAAGGGCCTGTCGGCAGCGACGGCGCGGACGGTCGCCGAGGAGCTCACGGCGCACGACGCCCTCAGCGCCCACCTCGAGGCCGAGCTCGGCATCAAGGAGGCCGACGTGGTGAGCCCCTGGCAGGCGGCGGGGGCGTCGGCGCTCGCGTTCTTCATCGGATCGCTGCTCCCGATGCTCGCTGTGCTCCTGCCACCGGCGTCGATCCGGATCCCCGTGACGTTCGTGGCGGTGCTGCTCGCGCTCGCGGTCACGGGCGCGACGAGCGCGTGGATCGGCGGCAGCCCGATCGGTCGCCCGACGCTCCGGGTGGTCCTCGGCGGCGCGATCGCCCTCGCGGCGACGTTCCTGATCGGCACCTGGCTCGGCACGAGCGGCGTGGCCTGACCCGGCACGGAGCACGGGGTCGGTTCGGATGCTGGCGGAGGATGGGGGATTCGAACCCCCGAGGCTGTTACACCAACACGCTTTCCAAGCGTGCGCCATAGGCCACTAGGCGAATCCTCCTGGTCGCGGCGAGCCGCGAGGCCGTCGAGCATCCTACCGGGCCCGGGACCCGCTCGCGCAGTCCGGTACGATCGACGCCGGCTCCCCGCGTGGCGCCATCCAGGCCAACTCCCCCAGGGCGGAAACGCAGCAAGGGCAACCGGGCTCTGGCGGGTGCGCGGGGGGTCCTTTCTGTTTCCGGGCGTCTTCCGTCAATCCGGGCGTGCAAAGTCGCCGGGATTGACGGATCTCGCCCGGGAAGGGCGGCGCAGCGCCGCGCAGGAGGCGGGGCCCGTCGTCTGGGGGCTGGCCGGGTCGCCGCGCGAGCCCTACCGTGCACGGCATGACGACGGCACCCGTGGCGGAGCGGACCCTCCGGCCCCTCCGGCACCTCGCGTGGCGCACCACGGCGGCCGGGAACATCGCGCTGGTCGTCCCCGGCGCAGCGGTCGCGATCGTCATCGCCGCGCAGACCGGTCGGCCGGTCATCGCCGGGGTCATCGGCCTGGTGTCGCTCGTGGTGGCCGCGATCGTGATCCTCCCGGCGCTGCGCATCCGCACCCTGCTCGACCCGGACGGGATCACCACGTACTGGACGGGCCGCATCGGCGGAGCGCACCTGTCGCGCTCGCAGGTGGCGCGCGCCGTGATCCGGACGATCTACAACGGCGACGGGGTGAGCACGAACAAACACCTCTTCCTGCTCGACAGCGGCGACCGGGCCATCCACCGCATGTCGGACCGGTGGTGGACGGACGAGCAGCTCCTCGCCGTCGCGCACCACATCGGGGCGAAGCTGGAGGCGTTGAACCAGCCCGTGCACCTCGCCGAGGTCCGCCGCACGGCACGGTCGCAGCTGCTCTGGTCCGAGCGGCACCGCATCACCGCCACCACGGTGCTGGTGGTCGTCACCTTCCTGCTCTGCCTCGGCTTCGCCGCGCTCTGCACCGGCGCGCTCTGACCCTCCGGCTGCGGCTCAGCGGTCGGAGACGCCCCAGGGCTGCCCGTAGCCGCCATCGGCCACCGGCTTCGCCATCAGCTCCAGGTACGGGGCGGCGTCGAACGCCTCCGGCCCGAGCACGCCGACGCCCGACCAGTCGCCGCGCGCGAGGAGCTCGAGCGCGATCACCGGGTTGAGCGCCGTCTGCCAGACCACGCACTGGCTGTCGAAGTCGCGCATCGTGTCCTCGTTGTCGGACACGTGGTACAGGTACACCGCCTTCGGCGCCCCGTCCTTGCCCGTGCCCTTCACGTAGGTGCCCGCGCAGGTCTTGCCCGTCATCCGGGGCCCGAGGGTCGCGGGGTCGGGCAGCGCGGCGGCGACCACGTCCCGCGGCGCGACCTCGACCGGTCCGGCGGCGCTCCGCACCCGGATCGGGACGGTGGAGGCGAGCCCGAGGTCCCGGAGGGTCTTCAGCACGCCGATGAACTCGGCCCCGAGCCCGTACTTGAAGGTGACCCGCTCGGCGTCGAGCCAGCGGGGCATGAGGAGGACCTCTTCGTGCTCCACGTTGACGCACTCGACCGGGCCGATGCCGTCGGGGAACTCGAAGACCTCCGGCTCGCTGAACGGCTCGGTCGTCGTCCAGCCGGTCGCCCGCTCCCAGATCACCGGCGGGTTCAAGCACTCCTCGAGCGTGGTCCAGATGGAGAACGACGGCGCGAAGATCTCCCGGCCCGCGTCGTCCCGCACCACGAGGTTGGCGCCGTCCCGCACCCCGAGCTCGTCGATGGACGAGAAGAGATGATCCGCCGCGTAGCGCGCGAACACGTCGCTGAGGCCCGGCTCGACACCCATCCCGACGAGCGCGAGCCGCCCGGCCGCCTCCCAGTCGCCCGCCTGCGCGAACTGGTCGTCGCCGAGCTTCACCCCGGTCGCGGTGAAGGGCTGCACGGGATGGGGCTCGGAGAGGCTCATCGCCATGTCGAGGTAGTCGGCGCCTGCGGCGAGCGCGCCCGCGAACACGGAGGGCACGAACTTCGGCTCCACCGCGTTCATGACGTGCGTGGCCCGGTTCGAGCGCGCCACCGCGGCGACCGCGTCCGGGTCGGAGGCGTCGATGCGGCTCGTCGAGAACCGGGCGCCGACCTCCGCGCCGTGCCGCTCGGTGATCCAGGCGACCGTGCGCTCGGCACGGGAGACGTCGTAGTCGCTGACGACCACGGCCTCGTAGAACGACCGGGTCGCGGCGATCTTGGCGATCGCATCGCCCACTCCCCCGGCTCCGACGATCAGGATGCGCATGAGCGAGACGCTAGCGCCTTCCGTCCCTCCCGCTCCCGGGTCCTTCAGCACGCTCCTCCGGCGCCGGCCGCGGGGGTGACTTTCGCCCCTGCTCCGTCCCCTGCGCGCACCCGACGGTGCTGGGACCGCTCGGCGCGCGGGATCCCCGCCCGGCGTCGACGCCCGACAGCGCGCCGCGACCCGAGCGCCGCGCGGAAGGATGCTCATGACGAGTCCGACGGTCGTCGAACCGCCCCGGACGCCGCCCGTCCCTCGCACCGCTGCGCCAGCAGCGAAGCTGGCGCCTCCGGCGCTGCCGAGGACGACGATCGACCGGCCCCGCCTCTCCCGGGCGCTGTCCCGGGCCGTGCGTCGCGCACCGCTCACACTCGTCCGCGCACCGGCCGGGGCCGGCAAGACCACGCTCACCGCTCGATGGGCCGCGGAGGAGGCCGCCCGGACGCCGGTGGCATGGCTGAGCCTGGACCCGTACGACGACGACCCCGCCGAGTTCTGGGCCGACGCGGTGCAGGCGCTCGACCGGGCCGGCGTCCTCCGCGACCACCCCCTGCCGACGCCGCTCGAGGGCACGCCGACGTGGTTCGTGCCCGAGCTCGCGGGCCGGCTCGCCGCGCTCGAACGCCCAGCGGTGCTCGTGCTCGACGACGCGGACGTGCTCTCGGCACCCGCGGTCACGACCGGGCTCGACCTGCTCGTCAGGACCGCCGGGCGGGGGCTGCGCCTCGTGCTGTGCAGCAGGGCGGAGCCGCAGCTGCCCGTCCACCGCTACCGGCTCGCCGGCTCCGTCTCGCTCATCGACGCGGGCCGCATCCGCTTCACCGCCGACGAGACGCGCGAGCTCCTCGCCGCGCTCGCCGTGCCGGTCGATCAGGAGGCAGCGGAGGCGCTCCGAGCGGAGACGCAGGGCTGGGCGGCTGGCATCCGGCTCGCCGCCCCGATCGCCCGCGCCACGCCGCGCCCGGCCACCTCGCTCGCGCAGGACGACGGCGAGATCGCCAGGTACCTGTCCGCCGAGGTGCTGGACCCGCTCCCCGCCGAGCTGCGGCGCTTCCTCCTCCACGCCGCGGTGCCCGGAGACCTGTGGCCGGAGCTCGTCGCGGACCTGACCGGCACGCCGTGCCCGGGCCGCGTGCTCGGCGCGCTCGCACGGGCGAACGCGTTCGTGGAGGAGGCGCCGGACGCCCCCGGGGGCTACCGGCTGCATCCGCTGCTGCGGGAGACGCTCCTCGGCCGGTTGAGCGCCGAGCGCCACGGTGCGGTGGCGCCGCTGCACCGGCGGTGCGCCCGCTGGTACGCCGACCACGGGTCCGTCGCGGAGGCGGTGGACCACGCGCTCGCGGCGGAGGACCGCGACCTCGTCGCCCAGCTCCTGCTCGACGAGCTCTCCGCGCCGCGGTGGCTCGCCCGCGGCACCGACGCCCTCTGGCGGCGCGCGGACCGGCCGCTCGCCGACGGCCGGGGGTCCGACGCCGCGGTGCTGCGGGCCGCCGCGGCCGTCGCGGACGGCCGGGACCCGGACCCGGACGACCTCGCCGCGGCCGCCAGGGCGAGCGAGGAGGGGGACCGGCTTCGGCTGCGCGCGTCCGCGGCGCTGACCTGCCTCACGGATGCGACCCGGCGGGGCGACCTCGCCGCGGCGACGACGGACGCCTCGGCGGTCGACCCGCTGATCGAGGCGCTGCCCCCCGAGGAGCGGCGCGAGGCGATGGCGGTGCTGCGCGTCGACCTCGCGGTCGGCGCGCTCCGCTCCGACGAGCCGGCGGACCGGCTGCGCGCGGACCTCAGGACGGCGGCGGCGGCGGCGCGGGAGGCGGGGGCCGGCGCGGTCCGGGGCCTGGCGGTGGCCGACCTGGCCGTCCTGGAGGCGCTCGACGGCGACCTCACGCAGGCGCTGCGCTCGGCCGCGGAGTCGGATGAGCTCGCGGTCGAGGACGGTGCGGGTCCCCGCCCGCTCCGCTCGGCCGCGGCGACGGCGACCGGCTGGGCGCTCCTGCAGCGGTTCTCCCTGGCCGAGGCCGCCGACTGGAGCGCCAGGGCGGGTCGACGTCCGGGGGCCGAGAGCGCCTCCACCGCTCCCGCGCTCGCCGTGCTGACCAGCCGGTCGCACCGGCTGCACCGCGAGTACGACGAGGCGATCGGGCGGCTCGAGCCCTGGTTGCACGACCGCGCCCTACCGGGGTGGGCGCGCGAGCACGTGGTCGGGGAGGCGGTCCGACTCGCGATCGCCCGCCACGAGCCGTCGACCGCAGCGGCGCTGCTCGACGAGGTCGGCGATCTGGGCTGGCGGGACCGGCTGCTCGCCCGTGTCGCTCTGGTCGCCGGTGGGCCGGGCGGCACGGCGCCGGCGGAGCCGGAGGCCGGCGCCGGGCTCGCCGTGCAGGTCGAGTCGCTGCTGCTGCGCGGCGCCTGGCTGCTCACCGTCGGCCGGGAGGCAGCCGGGATCGAAACGCTGCTCGCCGCGCTCGGCCGCGCTCGGAGCGAGCTGCTCCGGCTGCCGTTCCTCGACGCGCCACCGCAGGTGCGGCGCGCGCTGCGGACCGTCCCCGCGCTCCGCGAGGACGCGCGGTGGCTGAACCCCACGGCCAGAGTGCACGCCGAAGCGGCGCCCCCGCAGCGGCCGGCCGCCCCGGCCGTGATCGAGCCGCTCAGCGCGAGGGAGGCCGAGGTGCTGCAGCACCTCGCCGAGCTGCTCTCCACGGAGGAGATCGCGGCGACGATGTTCGTGTCCGTCAACACCGTGCGCACCCACATCCGCAGCATCCTCCGCAAGCTCGGGGTCGCCCGACGGAACGACGCCGTGCGGCGCGCCCGCGAGCTCGACCTGCTCTGAGCGGGTCGCGGCGCGAATTCATGCGCCGCGGACGATGCCAGCCGCAGCGGACCCGGCGACGCTGCGAGCACCACCCCAGGTGGGCCCGCTGCCGGACAGGATCCACCGGCGCGGACGGCACACAGGAAAGGACGGACCGATGACCCAGACCTCGCAATCCACCATGGAGCAACCGCCCCGGGCGGCCGAATCACCACCGGCCTCCCGGCGCACCGAGCCGTCCGCTTGGACCGGCTGGGTGATCTTCGCCGGCGCAATGCTCGTCCTGTCGGGCGTCTTCCAGGCGATCGAGGGGCTCGTGGCGCTGTTCCGCCAGGGCTTCTACCTCGTCGGCGCGAACGGCCTCCTCGTCCAGGTGAACTACTCGGCGTGGGGATGGACGCACCTCGTCCTCGGCGCGGCCTCGGTGCTGGCCGGGCTCGGGCTGTTCGTCGGCAACCTCGCCGCCCGCATCGCGGGCATCGTCCTGGCCGCCATCAGCGCGGTCGTGAACCTCGCGTTCATCAGCGCCTACCCCGTGTGGGCGACGATCGTCATCGCCCTCGACGTCATCGTGATCTACGCGATCACGGTCCACGGCGGCGAGCTGAAGGAGTCCGCCTGACGCGCACGGCGCAGCGCCCGTCGACGGGTGCGGAGGCTGCCCGCCTCCGCACCCGTCAGTGCGTTCTGTCAGCGCGTGGCCCGGGACGGCTCCGCTGGCGCGCGCCGCTCCGTCCTCGGCAGCAGCAGCGCCGCCACCCAGCCGAGCACCCCCGCGACGACGATCACGGTCAGCGCGCTGAGGAACGGCGGGGTGCCGCGCGACTGCGCGGCGACGAGCACGGATCCCGCGATCGCGACGCCCAGCGACGAGCCGAGGTTCGAGACGCTCCTCGACACCCCCGAGATGTCGCCCTGCACCTCCTCCGGCCACGCGGACTGCACGAGGTTGACGGAGGCCGTGAGCATCACGCCGACCCCGAAGCCTATGAACAGCAGCCCGGGCCAGAACGTCCAGATCGCCGAGTCGGCGCGGACGAGCGCGACGAGCAGCAGCAGCCCCACGACGGTGAGCGTGAAGCCCACGCGGATGAGGGTGCGCTGCGGGAGCCGGCGCGCCATCCTCGGCGCGAGCGCGGAGGCCGTGAGCACGCCGACGGTCGCAGGCACGAGCATGAGCCCGGTCTGGATCGCCGAGAACCCGCGCTGCTGCTGCAGGAACACGGAGATCACGAAGAACGCCCCCTGCATCACGAGCCACTGCACGGTCTGCGTCACCAGCCCCAGGTTCGACGTGCGGTTCCGCAGCAGCGACGGGGAGACCAGTGGGGTGCGGCCGCGCCGCTCCCTGCGGCCGCCGAGGACCAGGAAGACGGCCAGGACGCCGATCCCGGCCGCGATGGAGAGCCACACGGTCGGGCTCCCCCAACCGGACCGGTTCGTCTGCAGGATGCCGAAGACGAGGAGGAAGAGCCCCGTCGCCGAGAGCACGGCGCCGATCACGTCGAAGCCGGGGCGTGGGCCGGTCCTGGCGGGTTCCGTGATGCGGAGCGCGAGCAGCGCGATGCCCGCGACCACCAGCACCTGCAGCAGGAAGGAGGCCCGCCAGCTGATGAAGCTCGTGATGAGGCCGCCGATCAGCGGGCCGGCGGCGGACCCGAGCCCGGCGGCGCCGCTGACGGCGCCGAACCACCTGGCTCGCGACTTCAGGTCGCTGAAGACGACGGTGATGAGGATGTAGATCGGGGGGATGAGCAGCGCCGAGCCGACGCCCTCGAGCAGCGAGTACCCGATCATGAGCAGCGGCAGCCCCTGCGCGAACGCCGCGAGCAGGGCACCGGTGCCGTAGATGCCGAGACCGATCACGAAGCAGCGCCGGCGACCGATGATGTCCGTCAGCTTGCTGCCGGGGATCATCAGCGCCGCCATCGTGAGCGTGAACAGCGTGATGGTCGTCTGGATCCCCGCGACGTCCGTCCGCAGGTCGTGCGCGATCGTGCTGATCGCGACGTTCATGTTCGACGCCGCGTAGCTCGCGATGAACTGCGCGAGCGCGAGCGGCAGCACGATGCGGCCGGCGCGCTCCACGACCTCGGTGCTCATGGCGGGTCAGTGGAGCCCGCGCCCGTCGAGCGCGGCGTCGAGCGACACCGCCGCATCGATGAGCGCGAGGTGGGTGAACGCCTGCGGGAAGTTGCCGATCTGCTCGCCGGTGAGCGCGATCTCCTCGGAGAACAGCCCCACGTGGTTCGCGTAGGTGAGCATCTTCTCGAAGGCGGTGCGGGCGTCGTCGAGCCGACCCGCGCGGGTGAGCGCCTCCACGTACGAGAAGGTGCAGAGGGAGAACGTGCCCTCCGATCCACGCAACCCGTCCGGTGACGCCTCCGGGTCGTACCGGTAGACGAGGCTGTCGGTGACGAGCTCGTCGTCCATCGCGGAGAGGGTCGAGAGCCACTGCGGGTCGCGCCCGTCGATGAAGCCGACCGTCGGCATGCGCAGCAGCGAGGAGTCGAGCACCCGCGTGCCGTAGTGCTGCACGAACGCGTGGCGCTCCGCCGAGAACCCCTGCTCGAACACCTGCCGGTAGATGCGGTCCCGCTCCCGGCTCCACCTCGCCTGCGGCGCGGGCAGCCCGCGTTCGGTCGCGAGCCGCAGCCCCCGATCGAAGGCCACCCAGCTCATCACCCGGCCGTAGGTGAACGCCTGCCGGCCGCCCCGGGTCTCCCAGATCCCCTCCTCCGGCTGATCCCAGTGGTCGGCGAGCCAGTCGAGCACGTGCGCCACCGCGTACCAGCCCTGGTGGGGCAGCACGAGGCCGGCCCGGATCCCCGCGACCGTGCTGTCGAGCGCCTCGCCGTAGATGTCGAGCTGCAGCTGGCCGGCCGCGCCGTTGCCGATGCGGACAGGAGCGGAGCCGCGGTAGCCGCGCCAGTGCGGCAGCACCTCCTCGTGCAGGTCGGAGGACCCGTCGACGCGGTACATGATCCCGAGCGGGTCGCCGCCGTCGCTCATGCGCTCCCGGATGCGCGCACCGAGCCAGCCGCCGAGCGCCGCCGCCTCCTCGCCGAGGCCCAGCCGGAGCAGCGCGTGCACGGAGAACGAGGCGTCGCGGACCCACGTGTACCGGTAGTCCCAGTTGCGCTCGCCGCCCACCTGCTCGGGGAGCCCCGCGGTCGGCGCCGCGACGATGCCGCCGGAGGGCGCGTAGGTCATCAGCTTCAGCGTGATCGCCGAGCGCTGCACCTCCTCGCGCCACCGGCCCGTGTAGGTCGAGCCGCCGAGCCAGGTGCGCCAGTAGGCGATCGTGTCGTCGAGCAGCCGCCGGATCTCCGCGGCCCGCATGGCCCGCGGCGGGCCGGCCTCGCCCGTCTCGATGACCACGCCGCGCAGCTGACCGGCGCGCAGCGGGATCCTCGCGTGCAGGTCCGCGTCGCCGACCCGGACCTCGGCGAGCCGTTCGTCGTCGGGTTCGCGCGCGACGTGCACGGTCAGCCGCTGCCCGTCCGCGGCGAACACGGCGCCGTCGGCACCGAGCTCGACGTGATGCCGGCCGCGGCCGTAGTCGAACCGCGGCCGGACGTCGAGGTCGAACGTGACCGCGCCGCGCACGCACTGCAGGACGCGCACGATCCGGTGCCGATCGGTCGCCGCCGTCCCGACCGGCGGCATGAAGTCGACGACCTGCCCCATGCCGCCCGGGGTGAAGAACCGGGTCACGAGGATCGCGGTGTCGGGCAGGTACATCTGCTTCGAGGTCCAGTCGTCGCCGACCGGCCGGATGCGGAACCGGCCGCCCCGCTCGTCGTCGAGCAGGGCGCCGAACACGCTCCCCGAGTCGAACCGCGGGGTGCAGAACCAGTCGATGGAGCCGTCGGTGGTCACGAGCGCGGCGGTCTGCAGGTCGCCGATCAGGCCGGGGTCGGCGATCTCGGTCTCCTGCGTCGTCGTCGTGCGGGATGCGCTCCGGGTCAAGGTGTCCGTCATCGGATCACCGTGACCGACCGGCGCCCGCATCGCCTCACCCCTGCGGGGTGATCAGCGGGACGGGCCTCCCGGGCACGCTGGGACGGCACGGCGGCGACCGTCCGCCGGTGGAGGGGGAGGACGATGCGCCGATTCGTGAGTGCGCTGCTGGTCCTCGTCAGCGCGCTCGCGCTGCTGGTGTCGAGCACGTCGCTCTGGCTGCGGCACAACGTGATCACCACCTCGGTGTTCGTCGCGAACGCGGAGGCGATCGTCGACACCCCGGCGGTGCGGGCGCGGATCGAGCAGCGCGTCGCGGGCGCGGTGATGGCCGTGCCCGAGGTGCAGACCGTCATCACGCAGGGTGTCGATCTGCTGCCACCCGCGCTGCAGCGGTTCCGCCCGACGGTCGCGTCCGGCGTGGAGTCCCTCGTCACGGCCGGTGTGCACCAGCTGCTCGTCTCGGAGGCGTTCCGGCCGATCACCCGTGCAGCGCTCGCGTCCGCGCAGTCCCAGCTGGTCGCGGGCCAGCCCGTGCGGTTCACGATCGGGCAGGCGAAGGCGCTCGCGCCCCCTGCCGCGAGGACGGGTCTGGTCGGACAGGTGCTCGCCCTGATCCCGAACGGGCTCGGCGTCACCCTCCTCACCCCGTCGGACGCACCCCAGCTGTACACGGCGATCGCGCTGCTGCAGGACGCCTGGTGGTGGACCGGCCTGCTCGCGCTGCTCGCGCTCGGCGGGGCGCTGCTCGCGGCCAGGCACCGGCGCGCGGCGGTCATCGGCTGGTCCGTGACGACGGCGGTGCTCGCCGGCCTGCTCCTCGTCTCCCTCCGCATCACGCCGGGAGTGGTGCTGCCGCGGGTGCCGGAGGCGAGCAGGGCGGCCACCTCGGCCGTGCTCGACCTCGCGACGGGGAGCCTGCGGGCGTGGACCCTGTGGCTCGCAGGAGGCGCGCTCGTCGTCCTCGCGGGTGCGCTGGTCTGGGGCGTGCTGGCACCGACCGTCGCGCGCCGGCTCAGCATCCGGCGCGCGCAGCCGGCCGCGCCGAGCGGCTCCCCGACACCGGTCGCCGAGCCCCGGACCGCCGGCTCCCCGATCGCCGATCCAGCTGTGGCGCCGCCGACGGAGCACCTGGTCGCGGACCCGCCGCCCGCCGCACGGACCCCGGACCGGTCCTGGCTCGCGGTCCGGTGGGCCGCGGCGCGTCCCGTGCTCGAGGACGGACTCGCCCGCGTGGGCGCGTCCGTGCGCGCGCATCACGACGCCGCACGGTGGGTCGGCGTCGTCGTCGCCGCGGTCCTGCTCCTGCTCTGGCCGTCGCCGACCATCAGCACCCTCATCTGGGTCGGCGCGCTCGTCGTGCTCTACCTGGGCGCCCTGCAGTGGCTGAGGAGCAGGCCGGTGCCGCCCGCGAAGCCCACCGAGCCGCCCGCGGCCGCCCCGGCCGAGGAGGAGCGGGCCCCGGCCGGCGAGCGGACCCGCGCGGACGAACGGGTCCCGCCGGATGAGCAGGACCGGGAGGCGGAGCGGGCCCCGGAGGAGGAGCGGGACCGGGAGGCGGAGCGGGACCGGGAGGCGGCGCACCGCTGACCCCCGGACCGGACCGGATCGGGTCAGGGCGGCGGCTCCGGCTCCTCCGCGGTCCGCCGCCGCCCCCGATCGACGGCGGTGAGCAGCACCCGGAGGCCGATCCCGATGAGCACCAGGTCGCCGATCATCTGGATCATGGTGACGACCCGTGCGGTCTCGCTCACGGGCGCGATGTCGCCGAATCCGACGGTGGCGAACACGGTCACCACGAAGTAGAGCGCGTCGATCCGGTCGAGCGGCTGGGTGAAGGCGCGCGGATCCCCGTCCGCGAGCACCTGGTCGGCGGCGGCGAACAGCAGGAGGAACGCGGTCAGCGAGACGGCGACGGCCTCGAGGGCGCGGAGGGCCGGCGTCGCGGACCGCACGATCGCGCGCACCTGCCACGCCAGCAGCAGCGCGACGGTGAGGAGCCCCACCGTGAGCCCGACGGCCGACTGCGGCCGGAAGGGGCCCTGGAGCGGGAGGAGCGCGTAGACGACCACGAGGCCGGTGACGACGAGCGCCGTGCCGACGCCGTCGAGCACGGCCCTCCGCCTGACCCGCGGCGGCCGGCGCCGCAGCGGGAGCTCCCGCCCAGGCCCCGCGGCCGTCCGATCGTCCCCGCCGGGGCGGTCAGAGGTCGGTTCGGGCATCGATGCGGCCTTCCACAACCGCGCGGGCGAGCAGCGCGTGGTCCGCCTCCGTGCGATCGGCGTAGGCGGCGGCGAAGTCCGCGAGCGCCTCCTCGAACGCCTCCGTGTCACCGAGGTAGCCGGCGATCGCCACCGCGTCCCCCGACCGCGCGTGCGCGCGGGCGAGACACCACGCGCAGTACCCGCCGTAGAGCCGGAGGCCGTCCGGCTGCACGTGGGCGAGGTCCAGGGCACCCTTCCAGTCGCGCAGCTGGCGGACCATGAAGTCGCGCTCGACGCCGTCCACACCGCGGGTGCGCAACCAGCCGAGGAACACGTCGCTCGCCTGCTGCATCAGGCGCTGACCCGTGACGACGCGTTCCCCCTGGTTCTCGAAGCGGCTCGGGCCGAGCACGTCGGCGAGCACCGACGGCTCCGCCTCCTTCACCTGGAGCAGGAGGGGGTCGTCGGCGTCGCGGCCGCGCAGCAGCACGACCCAGCAGCGCGTCCCGACGCTGCCGACCCCGACGACCTTCCTCGCGAGGTCCACGAACTCGTAGCGCTCCAGGAGGGCGCGACGATCGGCCTGCAGCGTCGTCCGGTAGTCGGCCAGCAGCCCGTCGATCCAGGCGGTGAGCTCCCGCTCGTCCAGGTCCTCCATGAGGTGACGGATCGGGATGAGCAGCGGCGCCTCCGCACGGATCCGCGGGCGCCCGTCGACCACCTCGGTGAGCCGATGGAACGCCTGCACGCTGTCGCGCGTCCTCGCCTTGGCTACCGCGTCCGCGAGCCGCTGCCGCCGCTTCGGATCGAGCTGCGGAGCGAGCTCGCGCTGCAGGGCCTTCACGTCGAGCCGCGAGTACCAGACGTCGAGGTCGCGCTCCTCGGCGAAGGCCGTCATCGCCTCCCGGTACCGGCGGCCGGCGAAGAGGACAAGCCGCCGTCGCTGCTTCCGCCCGATCCCCTGCTCGCGCGCGGCGACTTCGAGACTGGCCGTGAGGCGCCGGACGTCGACCTCGAACGGACCGGGAAGGGTCTCGTCGAAATCGTTCGCGTCGAACAGCATCCGGCGCTCGGGCGACCCGAACAGCCCGAAGTTGGCGAGGTGCGCGTCACCGCAGAGCTGCGCCGTCAGCCCCGTCCTGGCGGTCCCGGCCAGGTCCATCGCCATGACCCTCGCCGCGCCGCGGAGGAACCCGAACGGGGACGCGAGCATCCGGCCGTACCGGATCGGGCGCAACTCCGGCAGCCGACGACGCGCCTGCTCCTCGAGCAGCTGCAGCGGATCCCGATCGGCGGGGAGGTCGAGATCGGCGAGCGCCGGCAGCGGCAGCGCCCTCGCGGCCGCCCGGCCCCGAGCGCGCCGCTCGTCCACAGTGTCGCGCGACCCCGACCGGGTCGCCGATCGCGGCTCGCTCAAGGTCGGCATCCGGCCGCCACCCCCTCGATGAGGCTCGTCACGTCCGTGACCAGCCGGTCGATCTGCGCTCGGACCGAGGCGGCCGTCGTGGTCGGCGCGACCGTGGCCGCGGAGCCGAGCGTCGTCCGCAGCGCGGCCGCATCGGCCTCGATGCGCGCCACGGCGGCGGACCCCTCCGCCCCGACGGCCGTGACCAGCCGGGTCGTGTCGGTCTGGACCTGCGTGAGCGCCGACCTGGCGGCTCCGACGCCCTGCCCGAGGTCGACGGCCTGCAGCGCATCGATCGAGCGCTGGAGGTCCGCCGCTGCGGCGCACACCCCGGTCGAGGCGGATGCCGTCGACGCGGGGAGCGGGGACGTCGGCCCGGAGGACGGGGTCGTGGGCTCGGAGGAGGGCTGCTGGGCGCAGCCGCCGAGCAGCAGCACCGCGACGATCGCGGTGACGGTGGATGCCGATCGCATCCCTCGACCGTGCTCCCCGCGCCGGGGCGCCGCGTCCTCCGCCACGGATGATCCACGGGCCGGAGCACGGGTCATCCGCGGCGGGTGATGCTCCGGCGCGATCGGCCGGGGATCGTCGTGTCCCCACCTTCGACACGGATCGGACTGGGAGGAGCCACGATGTCCACCCGACTGCCGGGATCCACCCGCGAGACGGCCCCGCCGTCACCCCCCGTCGCCCGCATCGCCGCGGGTGTGATCGGCATCCTCGCGATGGCGATCGGCGTGGCGCTCCTGTTCCACCCCACGGCGGCTGCGGGCGCGCTCGCGATCCTGGTCGGGCTCGGCCTCCTCCTCGCCGGCGCCGCCGAGATCGCCGCCGAGTGGGACACCGGCCGCCGCGGGGTGTCCCTCGTGTTCGGCGGCCTGCTCGGGCTCGGTGGCGTCCTCGCGCTCGTCTGGCCCCAGGTCACCCTCGTGACCCTCGCGTTCCTCACCGGCATCGTCCTGATCGCGCACGGACTGCTGCGCATCGTGGTCGCGATCGCGCTGCGCGACGGCACCGGATGGGGCTGGCTGGTGTTCGCGGGCGCCGTGAACGTGGTCTTCGGTCTCGCCGCCGTGCTCTGGCCGCAGGTGACGGTGCTGGTGCTGTCCCTGCTACTCGGGGTGCAGATCGTGCTGTTCGCCGCCCTGATGCTCACGCTCGCGTTCTGGCCGAGACGCACCGAGACGGGCGCCTGGTGAGGCGCCGCACCGGGACCGGCAGCCGCCGTTCCCGGCACCGACGGACCGACCCGCGCGGGTCGGTCGGATGAAGGAGAGATCGATGGCCACCATGACCGTCTGGAAGTTCGCGAGCGCCGACGGCGCCGACCAGGCCGAACGCACCCTGCTGGACGTGCAGCGGCGCGGCCTGATCACCGTCCACGACGCTGCGATCGTCTCGTGGCGCGAGGGCGCGAAGCGGCCGAAGACGAAGCAGCTCTCGGGGCTGAAGGCCGGCGGTGCGCTCGGCGGCGCCTTCTGGGGTCTGCTGTTCGGTCTCATCTTCTTCGTGCCGCTGCTCGGCGCCGCGGTCGGCGCGGGGATGGGGGCGCTCGCGGGGAGCATGCGGGACGTCGGCATCGACGACGAGTTCATCCGCCGGACCAGGGAGGAGATCACCGAGGGCACCTCCGCGCTCTTCGTGCTCTCCTCCGGCGCGGTGGTGGACAAGGTGCGCGAGGCGTTCGCGGGCCAGGAGATGCAGCTCGCGCAGTCGAACCTGAGCGACGAGCAGGAGGAGCGGCTGCGGTCCGTGTTCGCGGAGGCGGCGTGAGACCGCGGGCCCGGACGGAGGCGACGACCGATGTGCCGCTGGATGGCCTACTCGGGCGACCCGCTGCTGGCCCGCGACCTGCTCTACACGACCGAGAACTCGCTCGTGGTGCAGAGCATGCGCGCCCGGCTCGGCGTCGAGCCCACGAACGGCGACGGGTTCGGGCTCGGCTGGTACCTGGACGGCCCCGAACCGGGGCTGTTCCGGAGCACGGAGCCCGCCTGGAACGACCGCAACCTGCACGAGCTCACCGGAGCGATCCGCTCCGGCATGCTGTTCGCGCACGTGCGCGCCTCGACGGGCACCGCGGTGCAGCAGACGAACTGCCACCCGTTCCGGCACGGTGACCGGCTCTGGATGCACAACGGGGCGATCGCCGGGTTCCGGGCGGTGCGACGCGAGCTCGCGTTCGCCGTCGATCCGGAGCTGTACCCGGACATCGAGGGCACGACGGACTCCGAGCTGTTCTTCCACCTCGCGCTCACCTTCGGGCTCGAGGAGGATCCGCCGGCGGCCGTCGCCAGGGCGGTCGGCCTCATCGAGGAGACGGGCAGACGGCACGGGGAGCCGTTCCCGATCCAGATGACGGTGGCGACCACGGACGGCCGGACGCTCTGGGCGTTCCGCTACTCGAGCGAAGGGCGGTCCCGGTCGCTGTTCCGCAGCACGGACGTCGGCACGCTGCGCGAGCAGTACCCGGGCAACCCGATCGTCGACCGGCTGGCGCTCGACTCGCGCATCGTGACGTCGGAGCCGCTCGGCGGCCTCCGTGGAGCGTGGCGCGAGGTCCCGGAGTCGACCTGCCTCGTGGTGCACCGGGGCGGGGAGGATCTGGAGCCGTTCTCGCCGGTCGTGCCGTCGGCCGCGCCGGTCGGCTGAGCTCCGGACTCCACCCCTGAAGGACTGATCCACCCGCGCGAGCGGGTGGATCAGTCCTCGAGCGGTGGAGCAGGCCGACCGGGCGCTCGGTCACGCCCCTGCGAGCGCGGAGCCGGGGCTGAGGTCGTACACGGTCACGCCGCCCACCGTCGACGAGGCGAAGTGCGATTCGACCCACGACGCGATCTCGGAGGACGCGCTCGAGCCGCCGTTCGACCGCCCGATGCCACCGCTCGCGATGAAGTAGTGGATGCGCCCCTCCGCCACGTACCGCTCGAACTGCGCGAGGGTCGGCGACGGGTCGCTGCCGTTGAAGCCGCCGAGCGGCATGACCGCCTCGCCGGAGGCGAGCTGGTACGACGCCGCGTTCTGCGACCCGACCGCCGCAGCCGCCCAGGTGTAGTGCGACGCGTTCGCCTGCAGCGCCTGCACCAGGGCGGAGGCGACCTGCACGTCGCCGCCGAGCAGGCCGCCGCCACCGCCCGCCAGCGCGCCCAGGCCGCCCTGCCCGGTCCCCGTCCCGGTCGTGCCCTGCGCACCGAAGCCCCCGCGGCCGCCGAATCCGCCGAACCCGCCCTGCGCACCGAACGCCCGTCGGCCGCCGAAGCCGCCCTGGCCGAAGTGCGGGCGGGTGCCGCCGAACCCGACGCTCACCGCGGGCCCGGCGGTCGGCAGCGAACCGGTGTGCGCCGTCAGCGTGGTGTTCACCGACCACGCCAGGGGTGCGGTCAGCGCGGCGATCAGCGCCGCGGCGACGGCGATCGGTGCGAACGCCCGCACGAACGGCAGCGCCACGAGCGCGACAGCGGCGAGCACCCCCGCCATCACGACGACCACGCGGAGCCACGGCAGGAAGCTCGACGCCTCCGCCATGAGCACGACCGACCACCACGTCGTGCCGAGCACGACGAGCGCCGCGACGATCCGCGCCCACAGCGCCGCGCGGCGCTCCCAGAGCAGCCAGGCGCCCGCACCGACCAGGCCGCCGATCGCGGGGGCGAGGGCCACCGAGTAGTACGGGTGGATGATCCCGGCTCCGAAGCTGAGGGCGAGCGCGGTGACGACGAGCGTGCCGCCGAGCAGCAGCACCGTCGCTCGGGCACCGTCGATCCGCGGGCGCCGCCACAGCACCACGACGCCGACCACGAGCAGCACCAGCGCCGCGGGGAGGAGCCAGGCGACCTGGGTGCCGAACTCGCCGGAGAACAGGCGGCCGATGCCTGTGGAGCCCCACACGCCGCCACCGGCGTTGCCGCGGACTCCGCCGCCTCCGGTCACCGATCCGGTCTCGTTCCCGGTGAGACGACCGAACCCGTTGTAGCCGAAGGTGAGCTCGAGGAAGCTGTTGTGCTGCGACCCGCCGATGTACGGCCGCATGCTCGCCGGCACGAGGGTGACGATCGCGACCCACCACCCGGCGGACAGGAGGAGGGTGCCGAGCGCGCCGAACAGGTGCGCGAATCGCACGCCGATCCGCCGCGGGGAGGCGAACAGGACCACGCCGACCAGCACGGGCAGGATCAGGAACGCCTGGAGCTGCTTGGTGAGGAACGCGAACCCGACGGCGACACCCGCCCACAGCAGCCATCGCGCGCGCCCGTCCTCGACGCCCCGCAGCGTGAGATACGTCGCGAGGGTGAGGAGCAGCACCAGGAGCGCGTCGGGGTTGTCGAACCGGAACATCAGGGTCGCGACCGGCGTGAGGGCCGTCGCCGCTCCGGCGATCAGCGCCGCCTGGGGCGGGAAGTGGCGGCGGACGATGGCGAAGACGAGCGCCACCGTGAGGACGCCCATGATCGCCTCGGGCAGCAGGATGCTGGCCGGCGACAGCCCGAACAGGCGCACGGACAGGGCCATCACCCACAGCGAGGCGGGCGGCTTGTCGACCGTGATCGAGTTGCCGGCGTCCGAGGAGCCGTAGAGGAACGCCTCCCAGTTCGACGCCCCCGCCTGCACCGCCGCGGAGTAGAACGCGTTCGCCCAGCCGTTGACGGCGAGGTTCCAGCAGTAGAGCAGCGCGGTCAGCGCGAGCAGGCCGAGGTAGGCGGGCCGCACCCAGGCGGCGTCCGTCGCGCGACCGCGCCACAGCACGGTCGGGAGGGTGCGGAGTCGCGCGCCGAGCGCCGCAGGGGCGCGGCCGGCGGAGGTCGGGGTTCCGGTGGTCGTCGAGGTCACTTGATGAGCTCCATGCTGGTCTGCGGTCGGTCGGTCGGGGCCGCGCGCGCGGCCGGGTCTGGGGCGGCGCGCCGGGAGCGGAACACCCAGCCGCGCAGCAGGACGAAGCGCACCACCGTCGCCACGAGGTTCGCGACGGTGAGCACGAGGATCTCGGCGACCGGCGAGGCCTTCGGCTCCGCCGCGTGCAGCCCGAGCAGGGATCCGGAGGTGATCCCCCAGGCGATGCCGAACACCCCGAGTCCCTGCAGGTGATGGCGGACGACGCCGAGCCGTCCGGTCACCCCGAACGTGAACCACCGGTTCGCCCATGTGTTGCCGAGCGCGGTGAGGAGGAGGGAGAGGAAGTTCGCCGCCTGGGCGCCGAAGAGGGGACGGAGCACGAGGAACAGCAGCGCGTATGCGACGGTCGATGCCCCGCCGACGACGGCGAAGCGGATCACCTGACCGCGGAAGCCCGGGCGCACCGCGGGGGCGAGCGGGCGACGCCCCAGCTCCTCCGCGATCGCCTCGACCGGGAGCCGGTGCCGGGAGAGGTCGCCGAACAGGCGGACGATGCCGCGCAGGTCGTCCTTCGCGGTCTGCACGATGTCGACCCGGCTGTCCGGGTCGTCCTGCCAGTCGACGGGCACCTCGTGGATGCGCAGGCCGGACCGCTCCGCGAGCACGAGCAGCTCGGTGTCGAAGAACCAGGCGTCGTCGCGCACGAGCGGCAGCAGCCGGTCCGCCGCCTGCTTGGTGATCGCCTTGAAGCCGCACTGCGCGTCGGTGAACGATGCGGACAGCACCGCGCGGACCAGGCCGTTGTAGGAGCGGGAGATGAACTCGCGCTTGGTGCCCCGCACGACGCGGCTCCCCCGGCTGAGGCGGGTGCCGATCGCGACGTCCGAGTGCCCCGACAGCAGCGGGGCGACGAGCGGGGACAGTCCCGCGAGGTCGGTCGAGAGGTCGACGTCGAGGTACGCGACCACGCGGGCGTCGGAGGCGCTCCATGCCGTCCTGAGCGCGAGGCCGCGCCCCTTCCGGTCGAGGTGCACCGCGGCGACGTCCGGCAGCGATTCCGCCAGGCCGCGCGCCACGGCGAAGGTCCCGTCGGTGCTCGCGTTGTCGACGACCGTGATCCGCCAGGCGACGGTCAGCTGCTCCGTGAGGGTCCGGTGCAGGCGCCGCACGCTCTCCTGCAGCACGTGCGCCTCGTTGTACACGGGGACGACGATCTCCACGTCGAGCACGCGCTGGGGTTCGGGCATGACGGGAGCCTGAACGCGCGCCCTATGCCCGCCCTATGCTCAGCCGATGGAGCGCGTTCGCTCCTCCCGCCTCGGGGAGGAGGCCCTCCGCGTCCTCCAGCAGGACGCGTCAGGCGCTGACGGCCTCGGCCTCCTCCGCCGACTGCTCGGCGGCGAGCCGTGCGTAGAGCCCGCCGAGCCGGACGAGCTCGGCGTGCGTGCCGCGCTCCACGACGCGGCCGCCGTCGACGACGAGGATCTCGTCGGAGTCGACGATCGTGGACAGCCGGTGCGCGATGGCGATGGTCGTCCGGCCGGCGGAGGCGGCGTCGAGCGCCTCCTGCACGACGCGCTCCGACACGGAGTCGAGCGCGCTCGTCGCCTCGTCGAGCAGTACCACGGGCGGGTTCTTCAGCAGCACCCGCGCGATCGCGATCCGCTGCTTCTCGCCGCCAGACAGCCGGTAGCCGCGTTCGCCGACGACGGTGTCGTAGCCGTCCGGGAACCGCTCGATCGTGTCGTGCAGGTTGGCGCCGGCCGCCGCCGCGCGGATCTCGTCGTCGGTGGCGTCCGGCTTCGCGTAGCGGAGGTTCTCGCCGATGGTCGCGTGGAACAGGTACGTCTCCTGGCTGACGATCCCGATGGCACCGAGCAACGACTCCTGCTGGAGCCGCTTGACGTCCACGCCCGCGAAGCGCACGACGCCGCTCGTCGCGTCGTAGAGCCGGGGGACGAGGTAGCCGATCGTGGTCTTGCCCGCACCCGACGGGCCGACGAGGGCGACCGAGGACCCCGGCTCGACCGTGAAGCTCACGTCCCGCAGGATCTCGGTCGCGTCCTGGCCGTGGCCGGCCGGGTACGCGAAGCCGACGTGGTCGAACTCCACCCGCCCGAGCTGCGGCCCCCGGGGCACAGGGATCGCGTCGGCCCGGTCCGTGATCGCGGGGCGGAGGTCCAGGTACTCGAAGATCCGCGCGAAGAGGGCCGACGACGTCTGCAGGTCGAGGGCTACCCGAAGCAGGCCCATGAGCGGCCAGGTGAGGCGGGCCTGCACGGTCGTGAACGCGACGATGGTGCCGGCCGTGAGGTGGGCGCCGTTCGCGAGCAGCACCCCGGAGACGAGGTAGACGAGCGCCGGGACGACGAGCAGGAAGACCTGCACGGTCGCGAGGAAGCCCTGCCCCGACATCTCCTGCCGCACCTGCAGCCGCAGCTGCCTGGTGCTCTCCGCGGTGTACCGCGCCGTCTCGTGCCGCTGGCGGGTGAACGCCTTCGCCAGCAGGATCCCGGAGACGGACAGCGCCTCCTGGGTGATGGCGGACAGCTCGGACAGCGACTCCTGCGTCGCCGTCGCGATCCGGGCGCGCCGCTGACCGACGTTCCGCTGCACGACGGCGAGCAGCGGGAGCAGCACGATCGCGATCAGCGCGAGCTGCCAGCTCAGCAGGAACATCGCGACGAACGCCGCGATGACGGTGACGGTGTTGCCGACGACCGAGGACACGGTGGTCGACAGCACGTTCGCGACGCCACCGACGTCGTTGGCGAGCCGCGACTGGATGACCCCGGTCCTGGTCCGCGTGAAGAACCCGAGCTCCATCTGCTGGAGCCGTGTGAAGAGCCGCTCCCGGAGGGAGGCGGTGACGCCGTTGCCGACCGTCGCGGTCAGGTAGGTCTGCCCGATCCCGAGCAGCTGCGACACGACCCAGATGGCGACCATGCCGCCGACGATCTCGAGCAGCCTGGGCAGGTTCGGGCCGCCTGGCGGGAAGAGCCCCTCGTCGAAGGCCTGCTGGGTGAGGAGCGGCGGCAGCACCGTGAGCCCGGCGGTGACGAGCACGAGCGCGACGGTGAGCGCGAGCCGGCCGCGGTACGGCTGGAACAGCTCGCGGATGCGCCGACCGAAGTCCGGGATGCGCGGCGCCTTCGCGTTCTCGGCCCGGATGGCTGAGGCGTCCTGCCTCGACCCCCTGACCGCCCGCATGCTCACGGGCCAAGGCTAGAGTCCGCCGGACGAGGGTCCGCGCGTGTTCTCGGACCGCGATCAGCCCGGGGTCGGCCGACTCGCAGACCCCGCTCCTACGGTCCGGTCCATGAGCGACACCGCATCGAACCCCTCCCGAGACGCCGAGCAGGCCGAGGGCTCCCGCTTCACGGTCGAGGACGCCGGGTCCACCACGCGCCCGTCCGACCTGTTCCACAACGACAGCGCCACGGGCGCCGTCCGGGCCGACACGGAGGGTCGGGACGCGCCGGCGGCGGAGGACGCCACGGCGCGCGACGCGCTCCGCGAGCCGTCGACCGCGGGCGCGACCGACGCGGGAAGCGGATCCGGGCGCTCGGGCCTGCCTGCGCCCGACGACGACCCTGGCCACGTGTTCGATCAGACCAACGGGGTGATCGACCGCCTGGAGGGCGACTCCGACGGCAGCGCAGAGGGTGACGTGCTGAGCGCGGAGGACCGGGCCGAGGAGGATCCGATGTTCGCCGACGCGGCCGTACGCGGTGAGAGCGACGCTCCCGAGGAGCGCCGGACCGGCGACTGAGCGGCGCATGCCGCCGGCGGCATGTTCAGCCGGCGGCGCGCAGCACCCCGGGCGCACCGTCGGCCAGGTGCGCCGCGTCCGCGCGGTAGCGCGCCGCGTGATCGGGCCGACCGGCGCCCTCGGCGTGCTCCGCGAGGTCGTCGAGGAGCGGGCCGACGGCGACGAGCACCGCCGCAGGAGCGACGTCGCCGTACGCGTCGGCGAGCAGGCGCAGGCGGCGACCCCGCTCCTCAGGAGCCGTGCCGAACCCGTCCGGGTTCCCGGTCGCCGTCAACGGCGCGAGCCGGTAGGCGAGGTGGGCCAGATCCCGCACCCGCGGGCCGGGCGACGCCTGATCGAGGTCGATGACCCCCACGATCCGGTCCCCGTCGAGCACGAGGTTGTAGGGCGCGAAGTCGTTCACCGAGACGACCCGCGCGGGCTCCCGCGCCGGCTGCTGCCAGACCGCGCCCTGGGCGGTGAACCCGAGGCTCGCGTCGTGCAGTCTCCTGAGGACCTGCGCGGCCTGGACGAGGAAGGCCTCCGTCCGCACCACCGCGGGCAGCGGGTAGGCAGGCACGGTCCCCGGCAGGTACGCCAGCACCTCGCGCCCGCGCTCGTCGAAGCCGAACGGCTCGGGCACGAGCCGGAAGCCGTGGGCCCGCAGATGGGCGAGGTACGCGTGCACGGTCGGGGACCACGGCCCGCTCTCGCGGTGCACGCGGTCCCCGTAGCGCACGGGCGCGTTGCTGTTCCCTCCGACGAGGGGCACGCCCCCGGCGGCGTCCGTCATGCGCGGTCGCGGATCCAGGCGGTGGCGTCCGCGGGGAGGACGCGGTCGGCCCCGACGGGCGCGCTGCTCAGCAGGACGTCGCCGTCCGGCAGCGCCGCGGTCGTGCCGAAGGTCGTGACGGACCGCCAGCCGCCGTCGCGCACCACCTCGATCACCCCGTCGCGGTCGTCCACGAACCGGAAGCCGTCCCCCGTGGCCAGCTGGGCGCGCAGACCGAGCGCCGCACGGTACAGGTTCAGCGTCGAGCTCGGGTCCGCGTCCTCGACCGCGACCGCGTAGTCGGCGAACCATTCGGGCTGCGGCAGGTGCGACCCGCCGGAGCCGAATCCGAAGGAGGGACCGTCGGGGGTCCATGGCAGCGGCACGCGCGCGCCGTCGCGCCCCTTCTCGGTGTGCCCGTTCCGCTCCCAGATCGGGTCCTCGAGCGCATCGAACGGGATGTCCCCGACCTCGGGCAGGCCGAGCTCCTCGCCCTGGTACAGGTAGGCGGAGCCCGGGAGGGCGAGCAGCAGCATGGTGGCCGCGCGGGCCCGCGCGAGGCCCGTCCGACGGTCCTCGACCGGGTCGGTGCCGTGGGTCATCAGCCAGGCGGGCAGGTCGACGTCGGCGGGCAGCCCGAACCGGGTCGCGTGGCGGACGATGTCGTGGTTCGACAGCACCCAGGTGGACGACGCGCCCGCCTCGCGCGCCCGCACGAGCGCGTTCTCGATGCTCTCGCGGAACCGGGCGCGGTCCCACGGCTCGACGACGAGGTCGAACTCGAAGGTCTGCCCGAGCTCGTCCGGCCTGGCGTAGAGCGGCAGCCGGGCCGGAGCGGCCCACGCCTCCGCCACCGCGGAACGCGGCGGGTCGTACTCGTTCATGACGTCGCGCCAGCCGCGAAAGATGTCGTGCACCTCGTCACGGTCGAAGAGCACGTCGGTGCCGTCGTCCTTCAGGACGTCGCGGTGGATCCGCGGGTAGCTGGCGAGCGGCTCGCTGAGGTCCTTCGCGAGCGCATGCGCGACGTCCACCCGGAAGCCGTCGACGCCCCGGTCGGCCCAGAACCGGAGGATGTCGTGGAACTCCTCCCGCACCTCCGGATTGCTCCAGTCGAAGTCGGGCTGCTCCGGCGCGAAGAGGTGCAGGTACCACTGGCCGCCCTGCCCCGAGGCGCTCGACGGGTCGGGCACGCGCGTCCACGCCGAGCCGCCGAAATGGCTCACCCAGTCCGACGGCGGCTGCGATCCGTCCTCGCCGAGCCCGTCCCGGAAGATGTACCTGGCCCGCTCCGGCGACCCCGGCCCCGCGGCGAGCGCCGCCTGGAACCAGCGGTGCCCCGACCCGGAATGGTTCGGCACGATGTCGACGACGATGCGGATGCCGGCGGCGTGGAGGGCCGCGACGAGCTCGTCGAACTGCTCGAGCGTGCCGATCCTCGGGTCGACGTCGCGGTAGTCGTCGACGTCGTACCCGCCGTCCGCGAGGGCGGAGGGGTAGAACGGGCTGAGCCACACCGCGTCGATGCCGAGCCCGGCGAGGTACGGCACCCGGTCGATCAGCCCGGCGAGGTCGCCGATCCCGTCACCGTTCCCGTCGGCGAAGCTGCGGGGGTACACCTGGTAGACGACGGCGGTGCGCCACCAGTCGGGGTCGGTCAGGTCGCGGGTCCTCGGCACGGGAACAGACCCTAGATCCGCAACCGCTTGCGGGCGCAACAGCCGATGATGGGGCGTGCCCTCCGACTGGGATCGGGTCGCAGGCGACCCGGAGCTGCTGGCCGCGGTGCGCCGCGCGTACGCGGGTTCGGGCGACGTGCTCGACCAGCTGTGGTGGCTCGAGCACCCCGGCGAGCCGGCGCCGTCGGGCGCGGAGGACCCGGCCGCACGCGTCGAGGCCGCGCGCCGCGCCGCCTACCGTCCGGGCGGCAGCGCGGACGCCGCCGCGGCGGCGCAGGCCGAGCTCGATGCCGACCGCGTCGCCGCGGTCGAGGCGCTGCGACACGCGGAGGCCCACCGCTCGCGCCCGGTGGAGGCGCGGTCCTCCGCTCCCGCACCGTTGCGGCTCGTCGTCGGCGCGGCCGTCGCGGTGCTCGTGCTCGGCGCCGCGATCGGGTTCGGCACGGCACGGTTCGTCGGGACGGGGCGGCCCGCGGCGCTCGCGGTGTTCGACCGGGCGCAGACGGCCGCGGACCGGCCGCCCGCCTCCGCGCCGCTGCCGTCCTGGGCGACGCGCTCCACCCTGCGGTTCATCGGCACCTCGACGTCCTCGGGAGCCGTGCTCTACGCCGACCGGCGGCCGGACGGCCGGGTGTGCCTGATCGTCGTCGTGCTCGCGCTCGACGACATCGGCACCTGCACGACGGAGGCCGCGTTCCGCGCGTCCGGGCTCACGCTGACGTTCCGCACGGCGGTCGATCCGGAGACGGACTCGCCCGTGCTGCGCCTCCGCGAGATCTCCCCGACCTGGGCACCGGACGGGTCCGTGCGGTTCTGAGGCCGCTCACCGCCCCCGTCCGGTCACCGATCGGTCACGGTGGATGTAAACGCTTGCATTCGCGGGCTGCGCCGCTCTAGTGTCCCCGGGACGAGGTACCAGCGGTGCCTCGCAATGCACCATGTGCACCACACGACTCAACGAGGAGTTTCATGAAGAAGGCGATTCGTGTCGCGGCCGCAACCGTGACGCTCGCACTCGGTGGACTCGGTCTCGTCGCCTGCTCCAGCAGCGGCGGGTCGACCGGTTCATCGAACGCCACCCCGGACAAGAGCCAGTTCGGGCCCATCACCGTCGTGCAGGGCAAGGACAACAACGGCGTCCTCCCCCAGTACGCGGCGATGTGGAACAAGCTCCACCCGGACCAGAAGGTCACGTTCAAGGAGCAGTCCGACCAGGCGGACCAGCAGCTGCAGGACCTGCTGCAGCACTTCCAGCAGAAGCTGTCCGACTACGACGTGGTCTCCACCGACGTCGTCTGGACGCAGCAGCTGGCCTCGCAGGGCTACCTGCAGCCGCTGACGGGCGCGTACAAGCTCGACGAGTCGGGCATCGTGCCCGCCGTGCTGAACACCGCGATGTACCGCGGCGTGCAGTACGCGGCGCCGGCGGCGACGGACTCGCAGATCCTGTACTACCGCAAGGACTGGCTGGGCTCGAACCCCGTGCCGACCACCCTCACGGACCTGTTCAAGGACTGCAAGATCGCGACGCAGCACAACGCGAACTGCTACACGGGCCAGTTCGCGAAGTACGAGGGCCTCACGGTGAACTTCGCCGAGGCGGTCAACTCGGCCGGTGGCACGATCGTCGACGACAAGGGCCAGCCGACGCTGGACACGCCGCAGGCGAAGCAGGGGCTGCAGACACTGGTCGACGCCTTCAAGGCCGGCTACATCCCGAAGGAGGCGCTGACCTTCCAGGAGGAGCAGGGCCGCCAGGCGTTCGAGGCGGGCAAGTTCATGTTCTACACGAACTGGCCGTACGCCTACAGCCTGACCACCACGGACGCCACCTCGTTCGCGAAGAAGAACCCGAGCGCCCTCGGCATCGCGCCCTACCCGGGCAAGTCGAGCCTCGGTGGTCACAACTGGGCGATCAGCGCCTTCTCGAAGCACAAGGGCACCGCGCTCGCGTTCCTGAAGTGGTTCCAGAGCGCGCCGATCCAGACGTTCGCGATCGAGAAGTCGTCCGCGGCTCCGGTGCTCGCGAGCCTCTACTCGGACTCGTCGCTCAACTCGAAGTACCCGTACCTGACCACGCTGAAGGGCTCGCTCGACAACGCGGTCCCGCGTCCGGGTTCGCCGTACTACCAGGCGGTGTCGACGGCCATCCAGAACAACGCCTACGCGGCGCTGCAGGGCAGCAAGAGCGTGGACTCCGCGCTCTCCGACATGGCCACGGCCATCAAGCAGGCGAGCGGCAGCTGATCCGCTCGATCTGACGCGCACACGGGAAGGGGCCCGGCTCTCGGGCCGGGCCCCTTTCCGCATCCGTACAGCAGAATCACGCCAGGTCAACAAGCAAAGGAGCATGGATGACTACCGCCACCCCACCGGTGACGCCTCAGCAGGACGTCACGCGGGCAGGGCGTGAGAGCCTCGAGGCGAACCGCCGCCGAACCACCCGAGTCGCGTACTCGCTGCTCGCCCCCACGATCGTCGTGATGGCCCTCGTGGTCGGGTACCCGATCATCCTGTCGGTGTTCGACTCGTTCCAGGCGGACGCGCACCTGGACCCGGCGACCGGCTTCTTCGTGCAGGGCGGTTTCGCCGGCCTCTCGAACTACGCGCACTGGATCCTCCAGCAGTGCACCACCGCCGCGGGCACCGCCGGCTGCGCTCAGGGCAACCTCGGCGCGAGCTTCTGGACCGCCATCTTCAACACGTTCTTCTTCACGGTCGTCACCGTCACGCTCGAGACCATCATCGGGCTCTGGATGGCGCTCATCATGAACCGCAACTTCCGCGGGCGCGGCATCCTCCGCGCGGCGGTGCTCGTGCCGTGGGCGATCCCGACGGCGGTCACCGCGAAGCTCTTCTACTTCATCTTCGCCGCCTCGGGCATCGTGAACACCCTGCTCGGCACCACGATCCTCTGGGGCGCGGACCTCTGGGCCTCCCGGTTCGCGATCATCGTCGCGGACACGTGGAAGACGACCCCGTTCATGGCGCTGCTGATCCTCGCGGGGCTGCAGCTCATCCCCGAGGACACCTACGAGGCCGCCCGCATGGACGGGGCGACGACGGTGCAGACGTTCTTCCGCATCACGCTCCCCCTGCTCCGGCCGGCGCTGGTCGTGGCGATCCTGTTCCGCACGCTCGACGCGCTCCGCATGTACGACCTGCCCGCGATCCTCACGGGCGGCGGCGGCGGCCGCGGCGACGCGACCACGACGCTCTCGATCCTCGTGGTCAAGGAGATCCAGAACACGGCCGTGAACTCGGCCGCCGCGCTCTCGACGATCACGTTCCTCGTGGTCTTCGGTGTCGCATTCATCTTCATCCGCCTGCTCGGCGCCAACATCACCGGCGGCGAGCGCTCCTCCAAGAAGGTCGCAGGGGTCCAGTGAGCGGCACCATGCACACGACGGTCGCCGGCCCGGCGACCGCGACCGCCGAGCGCCCGGTCTTCGACGACCGCAGCATCGCCCGAATCCGGTCCCGTCGCCGGCGGGCGGCGGGCAGCGCCGCGAGGACCGCGATCCAGGCGGTGCTGATCGTCGTCTGGTGCCTGCTGCCCGCGTACTGGATGTTCGTGACCGGCTTCCGCGAGGTCCCGTACACGTACGAGACCACGCTGTGGCCGACCCACCCGACGTTCGAGAACTTCATCACCGCGTTCAACCCGGCCCAGAACCAGCTGGGGCTCGCCCTGCTGAACAGCTTCGGCATCGGCACCGTGGTCACTGTGATCTCGCTGCTCGTCGGCGTCTCCGCGGCGTACTGCCTCGCGCGGCTGCAGTTCCCCGGCAAGGGCCTCATCATGGGCGCGATCCTGGGGGCGGCGATGTTCCCGGGCGTCGCGCTCCTGACGCCGCTGTTCGGCCTGTTCTCGCACATCGGCTGGCAGGGCACCTACCAGGCGCTGATCATCCCGTACATCTCCGGCGCGCTGCCGCTGACGGTGTACACGCTGAACTCGTTCTTCCGCGAGATGCCGTGGGAGCTCGAGGAGGCGGCGCGGATCGACGGTTGCACGGCCGCGCAGGCGTTCCGGATCGTGATCCTCCCGCTCGCCGCCCCCGCGGTGTTCACCACGGCGATCCTCGCGTTCATCGCGTCCTGGAACGAGTACCTGCTCGCCAGCGTGCTCACCAACGCCCAGACGCAGACCGTCACGGTCGCGATCGGGCAGTTCACCGGCGCCCAGCCGCACCAGATCCCCTACGCCGCCACCATGGCTGCGGGGACCGTCGTCACGGTGCCGCTGATCATCCTGGTGCTGATCTTCCAGCGCCGGATCGTCGCGGGCCTGACCGCCGGTGGTGTGAAGGGGTGAGGGACGACAGGAGGCGGCGGTCGATCAAGGAGGGCTTCGACCTCGGTCTGGGCTTCTTCGGGCTGTTCACCGCCGCCTTCTTCGTCATCACCCTCGTGTACGAGATCCTCCGGATGGAGGCTCTCGGCTGGGCGATCACGACGCTCGTGTTCGCCCTCCTCGTCGCCGGGATCTGGTTCGCGCGGCGCGAGGTGCTCCGCCGCATCGACCAGCAGATCGACCAGGACTAGGGCCCGTTCGAGCCCTCGAGGAGGTGTCGCCATGACGAGCATCCACGACGTCGCCCGGCGCACCGGTGTCTCGACCGCCACCGTCTCGCGCGCGCTGCGCGGGCTGCCGAACGTCTCGCCGCAGACCCGCGAGCTCGTGCAGGCCGCGGCGACGGAGCTCGGGTACGTCCCCTCCCCCTCCGCCTCGGGGCTGTCCGGCGGCCGGCACCGCGCGGTCGCGCTCGTGATCCCCTCGACCGGTCGCTGGTTCTACAACCGGGTCGTGGAGGGCGCCGACAGCGTCCTGCGCGCCCACGGGTACGACACGTTCCTCGTGATCCTCGCCGCGAACCCGCATGATCGCGAGCGCCTGTTCTCGAACGCGCTGCTGCGCAAGCGCTCCGACGCCGTGATCGCGCTCGGCATCGACTTCACCGTCGCGGAGAAGCGCGAGCTGCGTGAGCTCGCGATGCCCGCAGCGGTCGTCGGCTCCGCGGTGCCCGGCGTGCACAGCGTCGGCGTGGACGACGCGGCGGCGGCCACCGCCGCGGTGGAGCACCTGCTCGAGCTCGGGCACCGGCGGATCGGGCACATCGGCGGGGAGACCGCGTACGGCATGGACCGCAGCGTCGGCGAGGACCGGTCGACGGCATGGCGCGCCGCGCTCGCCCGGCACGGGATCACCCCCGCCGCCTCGTGGCACGGCCTCGGGCAGTTCCTGATGCCGCCGGCGAAGACTGCGGCGATCGAGATGCTGCGGAGCCCTGACGCGCCCACGGCCGTGTTCGCCGGCTCCGACGAGATGGCGTTCGGCGTGCTCGTCGCCGCGGCCGAGCTCGGGCTGCGGGTGCCGGAGGACGTGTCGGTGATCGGCATCGACGACCACGACTGGAGCGAGTCCTACGGGCTCACCACCGTCCGGCAGGACCCGTACGAGCAGGGGCGGACGGCCGCGCGCACCGTGCTGGACGAGCTGACCGGGCTCGAGACCCCGATCCTCACCCGGCGCTCGGGTTTCGAGCTCGTGCTGCGGCGGAGCACCGGCCCCGTCCCCTCGACCCCCACCGGAGCGCGCGCGACGGATCGGTGACGCCGGCGGTTCAGATCCGCGAGGTCGCCCTCGCGTGCGCCCGGGCCGCCTCCGCCTCGCCGATCCAGGCCGACGCGGACCTCCGGAACACCAGGACGTCGGCGACGACGAGGAGCGCGGCCACGAGCAGCGCCTGGATGTTCGCGGGGACCACCGCGAGCACCGTCAGCACGATGAGCACGACGCGGAACCGCCTGCGGCCTCGGCGCAGCCGCAGCGCGGTCCACACCAGGGCGGCGACGAACGTCACGGCGATGCAGACCTCCGCGATCGCGAACCCGGTGAGCGCGCTCTGGAGCTGCGCGACCGTGAGACCGCGCGAGGTCGCGGTCCCGGCCTCCCGGGCGACGATCCCGGGGACCTGGAAGGGCAGCATCACGGCGAACACGAGGGTGCACACGGCGGCGGTGAGCATCAGCCCGACCGCGGCGTCCACGATCCGCGGCCGTGCGGCGACGACCTCAGGGGTCAAGGGCATGAGCCTCCTCCCATCGACGCGAGGCGCTCGCGACTGTACCGGAGCCGCGGCGGCGTGCTGTCGCGGCGGTCGGGCTCACCGCCCGAGCCACATCGCGGCATCGTCCGGCAGCATCCCGTCCGTCGGTCCGGCACTGGCCACGAGCACCTCGCGGGCGCCGTCGATCGGCACCGGCGCCCCCGAGAGGTTGACGACGCAGGTGAACCCGGGCCCGCGATCGAACTCGAGCACCCCCGGCCGTGCGCCGACCCAGCGGAAGTCATCGACGGCGAGCCGCTCCCTGCGCACCATGAGCGCCCGCTGCACGAGCCGCAGCATCGAGCCGGGGTCCCGCCGTCCCGTCTCAACCGTCATGCCGCCCCACCCCTCCGGCTGCGGCAGCCAGGCGCGGGCGCCGTCCGGCGCGAAGCCGTATGGCGGCGCGTCTCCCGACCACGGGATCGGGACCCGGCAGCCGTCCCGGCCCCGGAACTCCCCACCCGTCCGGCGGAACACCGGGTCCGTGATCACCTCGTCGGGCAGGTCCTCCACCTCGGGCAGCCCGAGCTCCTCCCCCTGGTAGAGGTACGCGGTGCCGGGCAGCGCGAGGGTCAGGAGCGCGGAGGCGCGGGAGCGGCGCAGCCCCAGCTCGAGATCGACCGGCTCGCCCTGTCCGTCCGCGAAGTGCGCGGCCGAGGTGGTGCGCCGGCCGAAGCGCGTCCGCAGCCTGACCTCGTCGTGGCTCGAGGTGACCCAGGTGGGCGGGACCCCGATCGGGACGGACTGGGCGAGGCTCGCATCGATGACGCGCCGCAGCGCCGCCGCGTCCCACGCGCACTTGAGGTAGGCGAAGTCGAAGGCGGTCTGCATCTCCTCGGGGCCGAGGTACGCGGCCAGCCGCTCCGCGCTGGAGACGACCGCCTCGGCGACGAGGATCCGGTCCTCGTACTCGTCCGCGATCCTCCGGAACCGGCGCACGACCTCGTGCACGGCGTCGACGTCCCAGTGCGGGTTGTCGACCCACCGGATGGTGACGAACCTGGGGTCGCCGCCGTAGTCGGCGTCGCGGAAGTCGGGCGCCTTCGCGAGCGCCGGCGCCGCGTCGATCCGGAGCCCGTCGACGCCGCGGTCGAACCAGAAGCGGAGGATCGCGTCGAAGTCCTGCTGCACGGCCGGGTCGGACCAGTTGAGGTCGGCCTGCTCCTCTGCGAACAGGTGCAGGTACCACTGGCCGGGTGTGCCGTCGGGCTCCTCGACCCGCGACCACGCCGAGCCGCCGAAGGCGCTGATCCAGTTGTTCGGCGGCGCTGCGCCTCCTGGACCGCGACCGTCCCGGAACAGGTACCGGGCGCGCTCCGGAGACCCGGGTCCGGCGGCGAGCGCCGCCCGGAACCACGGGTGCTCGGTCGACGTGTGGTTCGCCACCAGGTCCGTGATCACCCGCAGCCCGAGCGCGTGCGCGGCGGCGATGACCGCGTCGGCGTCGCGGAGGTCGCCGAAGCGCGGGTGGATGCCGGTGAAGTCGCTGACGTCGTACCCGCCGTCGGCCATCGGCGACGGGTACCAGGGCGCGATCCACAGGCCGTCGACGCCGAGCTCCGCGAGGTACGGCAGCCGCTGCAGGAGGCCCTCGAGGTCGCCGTCCCCATCGCCGTTCCCGTCCGCGAAGCTCCGGGGGTAGACCTCGTAGATCACGGCGCGCCGCCACCAGGCCTCCGGCATCCCCCCATTCTCTTCGTCGTTCAGGAGATCCGCCCGGGTCGCCGCCGATTCTCCTGAACGACGAAGAACGGGCGCCGCTCCCTGGTCAGGAGCGGCGCCCGCGGTTCGCGAGTGCGAAGGGACTACTTGAGGGTCACCGTGGCGCCGGCGGCCTCGAGCTGCGCCTTGGCCTTGTCGGCGGCCTCCTTGTTCGCGCCCTCGAGCACGGGCTTCGGGGCGCCGTCGACCAGCGCCTTCGCCTCGCCGAGGCCGAGGGAGGTCAGCGCGCGGACCTCCTTGATGACCTGGATCTTCTTGTCGCCTGCGGCCTCGAGGATGACGTCGAAGGAGTCCTTCTCCTCGACCTCCTCGGCGGGCGCGGCGGCGCCGCCACCGGCAGCCGCGACCGCGACGGGCGCAGCGGCGGTGACCTCGAAGACCTCTTCGAACTTCTTGACGAACTCGGACAGCTCGATGAGGGAGAGCTCCTTGAAGCCCTCGATGAGCTCGTCGGTGGTGAGCTTGGCCATGGTGGCCTCCTTAATACCTAGGGGTTGTGGGGTGGATCCGGTCGCCGTCAGGCGGCCGCAGCCTGCTTGTCGCGCAGCGCGTCGACCGTGCGAACGGCCTTCGACAGCGGCGCGTTGACCGCGTACGCGGCCCTCGTGAGCGTGGCCTTCATGGCGCCTGCCGCCTTGGCGAGCAGGACCTCACGGCTCTCGAGGTCGGCGAGGCGGTTCACCTCGGCAGCGGAGAGCGGCGCTCCGTCGAAGTAGCCGCTCTTCACGACGAGGAGGGGGTTCGCCTTGCTGAAGTCACGCAGCGCCTTCGCGACGGCGACGGTGTCACCGTGCACGAACGCGATCGCGGACGGGCCCGCCAGCTCCTCGTCGAACGACGAGATGCCGGCGTTGTTCGCCGCGATCTTGGTCAGCGTGTTCTTCACCACGGAGAACGTCGCGTGCTCACGGATCTGCGAGCGCAGCTGCTTCAGCTGCGCCACCGTGAGACCGCGGTACTCGGTCAGCAGAGCGGCGTTCGAGCTGCGGAAACCCTCCGTCAGCTCGGCGACCGTCGCGTCCTTCGTCGCCATGCGTCTCCTTCCGTCTTCTCCAGACCGAAGGACCCGACACGCGGGAGCCATGAAAAAGGCCCCGGGCGCAGGAGGCCACGGGGCTGCTGCGCGGTTCCGCGCTGCTCTTCCAGGTCACCTGCGCAGGTCGCCGGGCTGGGCCCGGGCCTTCGGTTCCTGCACGCAGGAACGACCGGCGGTCTTCGGTTCGTCGAATACTGTACCCGACGGCGGGGGGCATCCGGCACCGCGCCTCGGCCGTCGAGGGGGCGTCGTGGTTCCCGTCGTCCGCCGCACCTGCCGCCCCGCAGGGACGGCGTGAGGATCCGCGCCCGACGGCTGTCGCGCCGGCTCGCACCCGCCGCTCGCGCGGGGCTCCTCGGCGCCTTCACCCTGGTCGTCCTGATCCCCGTCGCCGTGCCCGTGATCGTCGCCCAGCAGCAGGGCGCCGGAGGCGTCCTCGGCGCCCTCGCCGGCGTGCTCCGCAGCGCGCCGATCCGCGGCTGGTTCGGCAACAGCCTCGTCGTCTGCGCTGCGACCGTGACCGTGGCGGTGCTCGTCGGGGCGCCAGCCGGCTACGTGCTCTCGAGGGCGAGGGGACGACTGGTCGACGCGTTCGCGCTCGTCGTCTTCGCGCTGCAGGCGCTGCCGACGGTCCTGCTCGTCGTGCCCCTGTTCCTGCTCTTCATCCCCCTCGGGCTGATCGACAGCCTGACGGGACTCGTCCTGCTCTACGTGGGTCTGACGGCGGCCGTCGCGGCCTGGACGATGGCCGCCGCGATCGACGCCGTGCCGGTCGCGCTGGAGGAGGCCGCGTGGTTGGACGGCACGTCCGTGCTCGGGGGCTTCGTGCGGATCGTCCTCCCGAACGCACTGCCCGGCGTGCTCGGCACCGCGGTGCTCACGTTCCTGTTCGCGTGGAACGAGTACCTCGTCGCCGTGACGTTCCTCACCTCGGAGCCCCGCTGGACGCTGGCGCTCGGCGTGGTGAGCGGCCGCAGCGGAGCGCTCGGGATCGCGGTGATGCTGCCGCCGCTGGTCGTCTTCGCCGTGCTGCACCGCGTGTTCCGGTTCGGCGGCCTGGCCGGCGCGGTGACCGCCTGACCGCCGAACCGGTGCCGCGTCAGCTCGGGATGTAGTTGAAGTGGTCCGGGTCCGGTCCCGTGCGCTCGTCGCGGTTCAGGGCCGTGATCTCGCTCATGTCCGCGTCCGACAGCTCGAAGTCGAAGAGCTCGAAGTTCGCGCGGACGCGCTCCGGGGTCACCGACTTCGGGAACACGATGTCACCGCGCTGGATGTGCCAGCGGAGCACGACCTGCGCGGTCGACCGGTCGACGCGACGGGCGATGCGCTCGATGACCGCGTCGTCGAGCACCTTGCCCTGGGCGATCGGCGACCAGGCCTCGGTCGCGATCGAGTGCTCGCGGTCGTACTCGCGCATGTCGTCCTGCGTCAGGTACGGGTGGATCTCGATCTGGTTCGCCGCGGGCACCACGGTCGTCTCGGCCAGGAGGCGGTTCAGGTGGTGCTGCTTGAAGTTGGAGACGCCGATGGCGCGCACCTTGCCGCCCTCGTACATGTGCTCCATCGCCTTCCACGTCTCGACGAAGTCGCCGACGCCGGGCAGCGGCCAGTGCATGAGGAAGAGGTCGACGTAGCCGAGGTCGAGCGTCTCGAGGGTGCGCTGGAACGCCGCCGCCGCGGCCTCCGGCTCGTGGAAGCCGTTGTTCAGCTTGCTGGTGACGAAGATCTCCTCGCGCGGGATCCCCGACTCGCGCACGGCCTGGCCGACGCCCTCCTCGTTGCCGTACATCTCGGCGGTGTCGATGTGGCGGTAGCCGATCTCGAGTGCGGTGGCCGTCGCGGCCTTCGTGTCGGCGGGCGGGATCTGGAACACCCCGAAGCCGAGCTGCGGGATCTCCACGCCGTTGTTCAGGGTGACGGTCGGGACCGAGGACGTCGTGCTCATGATCCCGACCGTACGGCCGCGGTGCTGAACGCTTCCGGAACGCCCGCTGAGTCCGCCGGGGACACCCGGGACAGGTCGACCGTGATCGCCTCGTGGTCCGAGAGGTCGTCTCCGGAGTGGCGGACCCGGTCGATGCGGAACTCGCTCGGGACGAGGAAGTAGTCGTCGTTCTCCTGCGAGGAGGGGTGGGACTGGATCGCGGCGACCTGGGAGGTGAGCACCGCGTCGCGCCACAGGGACGCGTGCCGTTCGAGGTGGTTCACGTTGAAGTCGCCGCCGAGGATCCGCCGCTCGCCCTTCGCGCGCAGGACGGAGAGCACCTCGCCGAGGTGGTGCAGCGCGTAGTCGTCGCGGACGGAGAGGTGCACGTTCGCGACCGGCCAGACGCCGTCGTCGGCGAGCAGGTCCGCGAACTGCACGATCCGGCGGTGGGGGTCGCCCTCCTCGTGCTGCAGGGCGAGGGTCTGCGTGGAGGCGAGCGGCACCCGGGACAGCAGCGCGAGCCCCTCCCGGTAGACGGGGTGCGCGCGACCGCGCTGGAGGCGCGTGATCGCCTCGTGCCGGAACGGCATACGCAGCTCGCGGTTCAGCAGCTCGACCGGCGAGTAC
>NZ_JBQCGC010000074.1:0-19898 GCF_051956055.1 Amnibacterium sp. | reverse complement strand
CGCCGGCACCCTGCTCGTCGAGGTGCTCCCGGGCGCGGCCTCCCAGTGGAGCGCGCTCATGTACGGCGACGGCCCGACATCCGAACGGCACCGGTTCGCCGGCATCGAGGCCGCCGCCACCTGCGGCGACCCGGGCTGCGGCGCCAGCGCGGTCGTGGGGTACAGCTGGGTCCGCGCCGACCTCGTGATCCCCGGACTGAACGGTGCGAGCTCGGCCATGGGCCGGGAGTCGACCACCACGCTCCTGGATGGCGCCGCTCCGGTGTTCGACCGGTTGTTCACCACCGTGCAGCGGGCGAGCGCCGCCCGGCTCGCGTTCCCCGCCCATCCGGGGTCGCCGTCGGGCACGCCGCGGTGCGAGGGCATCCTCCCCGCCGCGCAGCTCGCCCCCCTGCTCTCCTCGAGCAGCGCCACCTACGACCTGCGCCGGCCCACCGGGGCGTCCGACTCGATCGACGGCGCGGCCGCGCACGACCTCGGCAGCTTCGAGTGCTTCGCGAACGGGTCCAGCACCGCCGGCGACAGCACCGCCGACCTCGTCGTCGCGCCAGGCCAGGCGTGGGCGGTGAGGGCGATGGAGGGGAGCCGGTACTCCGACACCACGCCGCTGCGGCCGATCCGGCTCGCGGGCGCGACCAGCAGCGAGACCGCCGAGACCACCTGCGCCTCGGGCGCCACGACGCCGTGCACGGTCGTCTTCTCGCTCGGCACCCTCGCGATCCAGGTCGACGACAGTCCGCACGCGGTCAGGATCGCCGAGGCGGTCATCGCGAACGCCCGCTGAGCGCCGTCAGCGGGCGGCTCGCCGACGCCGTGGCGCGGGTCACGGCAGGACGATGGCGAAGGCGGGATCGCCGCGGTCCAGCACCGACATGAGGTCCTCGAGGACCGACCGGTCCCCGTCGAACGCGATGCCGGCGCCCTCCGTGTCCCCGCCGATCAGCCCGAGCAGGCGGGCGGAGGTGAGGGTCAGCGTGAGCGCGGCGGGGGCGGGATCGGCCGACCGCTCGACGTGGACGAGCACACCGTGGCGCAGCGTGACCCGGTGGACCGTGCCGAGGTCGGAGACGACGAGGTCGATGACCAGGTCCAGCGACCACGCTCGAGGGCCGTCGATCGTGATCGCGATGGCATCGAGCATCTGCGGCACCGTCAGCTGGGCCATGATCTCCGGCGCGTTCGCCTTGGCGGGCGTCCCGACGTTGTCGCCGCGCAGCTCCTTCGCACCGGAGAGGAAGAAGTTCCGCCAGGTGCCGTTCTCGGCGCCGTACGCGAGCTGCTCGAGCGTGGCCGCGTACAGCGACCGCGCCGCGTCGCTGCGCGGATCGGCGAACACCGCGTGGTCGAGGAGCGTCGCCGCCCAACGGAAGTCGCCGTCGTCGTACGCCTCTCCGGCGAGCGCGACGACGCGGTCGATCCCCCCGATCGCGCGGACGTAGCGCTCGGAGAGCGGCTTCGGCGGGTGCGGCCACAGCCGCGCCGGGTTGCCGTCGAACCAGCCCATGTACCGCTGGTAGACCGCCTTCACGTCGTGGCTGACGGAGCCGTAGTAGCCGCGCGCGTGCCAGGCCCGCTCGAGCGCGGGCGGCAACCGGATCTCCTCCGCGATCTCCGCGCCGGTCAGGCCCTTGTTCAGCATGCGGAGCGTCTGGTCGTGCAGGTAGGCGTAGAGGTCGCGCTGCAGGCCGAGGAACTCGCGGATCTCCGTCCCGCCCCAGGTCGGCCAGTGGTGCGAGGCGAACACGACGTCGGCGCGGTCCGCGAAGCGCTCGATCGCCTCCGTGAGGTACTGCGCCCAGCTGCGCGGGTCCCGCACGAGCGCCCCGCGCAGGGTCAGGATGTTGTGGAGGGTGTGGGTCGCGTTCTCGGCCATGCACAGCGCCCGGCGGGCGGGGAACAGGAAGTGCATCTCCGCCGGCGCCTCGGATCCCGGCGCCAGCTGGAACTCGATCTCGACGCCGTCGATGGTGTGCCGCTCCCCCGTCTCGGCGATCTCGAGCGTGGGCACGAGGATGCCGGCGTGACCAGTCGAGGTCGTGAGGCCCAGCCCGGCTCCCACGAGCCCCTCGGGTCCCCGCTCGAGCGCCGCGCCGTACATGTACGCGGCGCGCCGCCCCATCGCGACCCCGGCGTAGACGTTCTCCGCGACCGCCTCCGCGACGAGGCCCGCCGGGGCGACCACCTGCACCGCCCCGGACGCGACGTCGGCCCGGTCGACGACCCCGAGCACGCCTCCGAAGTGATCGACGTGGCTGTGCGAGTAGATCACCGCGACCACCCGGCGGTCCCCGCGGTGCCGGCGGTAGAGACCGAGGGCGGCCGCCGCCGTCTCGGCGGAGATGAGCGGATCGACGACGATGACGCCGCGATCCGTCTCGACGAACGTCACGTTCGACAGGTCGAGGCCCCGCACCTGGTAGATGCCCTCGACGACCTCGAACAGCCCCTGCCGGGCGACCAGCCCCGACTGCCGCCAGAGGCTCGGGTTCACCGTCTCCGGGCGGTCCCCGGCGAGGAACGCGGTCGACGCCGCGTCCCACACGACCCGCCCCTCGGCGTCGCGGATAATCGCTGGATCGAGCGCGGCGATGAACCCCCTGCTCGCCGCCTCGAGATCCCGGCGGTCGTCCATCGGCAAGGTGGCGAGCAGCGCCTCCTGCTGCCGACGGACGTGGTCCGACACCCGGCTCCTCGCCGTCTCCACGACCTGCATCGATGGCTCCGTTCCTGGTGGACGCGGCCATCCCACGCGACGCCCACCCGCCGCGCCTCATCCGTGCCGGACGAGATCCCCGGCTGGGCCGGGGCCGCGCTCCCAGAAGCGGATGCTCAGCGGTTCGGGATCGAGCAGGTCTGCTGCGCCGCGGTGCGCCCCTTCAACCCGGCGATGACGCTCGAGGACGAGCTGGGCGAGGGCGCCGGCGACGCGGAGGGGCTCGCGGTCGGCGACGCGGTCCGCGACGCCCCGGACTGCACCCCGGAGAGCGCGGCCCGATCGAGCGCGATCGGCGCGTCCCGGCGCACCCGGTCGACGAGCGTCGAGGCGAGCGCGGTGTCGGGAACGACCCGGTTCGTGTCCGCGGGGTCGACGAAGGTCGGGTACTGCACGAAGACCATGTGGTCGAGGCCGATCGACTTCACCGCGAGCGCCATCCGCACCATCGTGTCGAGGCCCGCCATCGACTGCGACAGCGTCACGTTCTGGGCGGTCGCCGAGGCCAGCGAGTAGAGCTTGGGCGGGTCGGCGAGCGTGCCGGCGGACGTCATCTTCCGCAGCAGGGCGGACATGTACGCCTGCTGCGACTGGATGCGGGAGAGGTCGCTCCCGTCGCCGAGGTACTTCCGCTCCCGGAGGTAGGCGAGCGCGGTGCGCCCGGTGATGACGGTCACGCCCTTCGGCAGCCGCAGACCGGACTTCGGGTCGTCGATCGCCTTCGTCACGCAGACCGGCACGCCCCCGACCGCGTCGGCCATCCTGACCGTGCCCTCGAAGCTGAACTTCGCGGCGTACGGGATGGTCAGCCCGGTCAGCGACTCCGCGGTCCGGACGACGCAGGCGAGCCCTCCCCGCTCGTAGGCCACGTTGAGCATCGAGGCGGCGAGCGCCGGATAGGTCCGGCCGGTCTTCGGATCGGTGCAGGCCGGGTGCGCGATGACGAGGTCGCGGGGCAGGCTGATGACGGTGCCGCGGGTGTGGTCCGCCGAGACGTGGATCACGATGTTGACGTCGTTCAGGGTCGCCTGCCTGGCCGACCCGAAGCCGCTCTGGCCCGAGGAGTTGTCGGCGCCGACGAGCAGGACGTTGTACGCGCCGTCCAGCGCCGTGACGCTCGGCACCGACTCCTTCGGGTCGAGCGGCACGGCCCCGTCGCCGGCGGCGCGGCTCAACCGCCAGACCGCGATGCTGCTCACGGACACCGCGCTCACCACGAGTACGAGCGCGGCGATCCCGACCCTGCGGATGAGCGCCGGCCAGATCGAACCGGTGCGGCGGGAGGCGTGGCGCGCGGGCGGGCCGGGCGCCGCGCGCTCGTCATTTCCCCCGGCGGCACCCATGGTCGAGCATGCTCGCACGGAAGCCCCGGGGACGGGGCGCGCCCCCGCGGTCGGTCCGCGCGCTCACAGCTCGCGCCGTCGGTAGCAGCGGATCGCGACGACGCTCGAGACCGCCAGCAGCAGGACGCATCCGGCGACCACCGCGACGCCGAGCGCGGCAGCCGGCGCGCCGGAGCCGATCCCCGTCGTGGCGTCGAAGAGCCCGAACCGGCCCGCGAAGAATCCGAGGATCGTGACGACGGCCACCGGGACGTAGATCATCGGCCTGCCACGGTGGAAGCCGAGCGCGAAGAACCAGGGCACCTGCACGGCGATCGCCGCGCTCACGATGCCCACGGCGACGAGCAGGAGGGTCGCGACGGCCGGCGCCTCCAGGGTCTCGTGCCGCACCGCGGCGAGGACGACCGAGCTGGCCGCCCCGATCGCGATCGCGACCGCCGCGATCACGAGCAGCGACGCGTACCGGCCGAGGACCACCGCGGAGCGTCCGACCGGCGCGACGCCGTACAGCACGTCGAGCCGGCCGTGCTCGTCGCCCTGGAACGGGACCGACACGGTGACCGCGGCGATGAGCGCGCCGACCACGACGCCCGCGCCCGGGACGGGCAGCGTCGCCGAGAACAGCACCGTCAGCAGCAGCGGGAGCCCGAGCCGCACCGGTTGCGTGGTCGCGATCGTCGTGAGGTCGAATCGCGTGAATCGAGCGACGGAGACGCTCATGCGGTCAGCTCCTTCCCGGCGGCCTCGCCGTGCTCGGCGAAGTGCACGACGACGTCGTCGGTCGTCGCCTGGTCGATGACGACGTCGGGACCGAACAGCCCGGTGTCGTCGACGTGGATGAGCGCCTCCCAGCGCCCGCTGATGTCGCGGCGCACGCCGATGGTCGCGTCGGTCGCCGCAGCCGGCACCGCACCCGCTCCCCTCGCGACCGCGAAGCGCTCGTGCAGGTCCTCGAGCGCGCCGTCGTAGGCGATCTCACCGCGGTTCATCACGACCACGTGATCGGCGAGGTCGTCGAGCTCGGCGGTGATGTGGGTGGAGAACAGCACGGTGTGCGCCGGGTCGATCATGAACTCGCGGATCGTGTCGGCGAGCTCGCGCCGCGCCACCGGGTCGAGGCCGCTCGACGGCTCGTCGAGCACGAGGAGCTGCGGTGCGTGCGCGAGCGCGATCGCCAGCGACAGCTGCACGCTCTGACCTCGGGAGAGCGCGCCGACCCGATTGCCCGTCGGCACGCCGAAGCGATCGAGGAGCTCCCGGAACCGCTCCTCGTCCCAGTCCCGATACAGCAGCCGGAACCGGCGGCCGACGGCACCGGCGCGCCATTCGGGCGCCGCGGTGATCCGGTCGAGCACCACGCCGACCCGGTCCCGCGTTGCGGCGTCCGCCGGGTCGTCCCGGCCGAACAGGGCGATCGAACCCGTGTCGACGGCGAGGAGTCCGAGGATCGCCTTGACGAGCGTCGTCTTCCCCGCGCCGTTCGGCCCGACGAGCCCGGTCACGAAGCCGGTCGGGATGTCGAGCGAGTCGGCACGGAGGGCGAAGGCGCCCCGCCGCTTGCGGACGGACCGGATCGAGATCGCGGCCCCGGTCACTGTCGATTCCATGCGTCTTCGACCTTCCTCCTGATGTCGTCGAGCGGGACCCTGGCTGCGCGCGCCGCCGCCACGAGCTCCTCGGTCGCGGCGTCGACCCGCGCGGCGAGCGCGTCCCTGGCGCGGTCCGCGTCGAGCGGCCGGACCACGAATCCCCGCCCGTGCTCGTTGCGCACGAGGCCCTCCGCCACGAGGTCGTTGTACGCGCGGGTGACGGTGATCACACTCACCCGCAGCTGCGCCGCGAGCTGCCGGAGGGAGGGCAGCAGCGCGCCCTCGGCGAGCTCACCCCCGTTGATCGCGTGGCGGAGCTGCGTCTTGATCTGCTCGTACATCGGGACCGGGCTCGAGCTCGACAGCAGGACCTCCACACGACCTCCCTCCGCTGTGCATGTACACCATAACAGTTGGCGATGCCGATGTCTGCGACGCCAGGTCGGCTCCAACCCGATCGGCGGGCACGACGGGGATCGCCCCGAGGGGCAGGAGACGCGGGGTCGGGACACCGACCCGCCGCTTCTACGGCCGGACGGGCAGCCGGCTCGCCATCGTCGACGGGTAGCGCACGTCGTGGAAGAGCTTCGTGGTGAGCACCTCGACCGGCGACGCGAGTCGGAAGAGGCCGACGGCGATCGCGCCGCCGAGGCACGGGCCGACGACGTAGACCCAGTACGAGCCGAGCATCGAGCCGACCACGTCCGGGCCGAGGCTGCGAGCCGGGTTGAGGCTCGTACCCGTGAGCGGGGCGCACCCCCACACGAGCGCGGAGATCTCGAGCCACAGGACGAGCGGGGTGTACCGCGCCGCTCGCCGATGGCTCGTCATCACGAGGATGGTCAGGACGACCAGCGCGGTCATCGCGGCTTCGATGAGCACCGCCTCCGGGGCGCTCACGCCCTGACCGGGTTGCGTCGCGCCGTCGTGCACGCTCGCGGCCCACCCGCGCCAGACGAGCACGACGAGCCAGGCACCGAGGAGGCCGCCGAGGAACTGGGCCACCACGTACCCGACGAGGTCGTGCCAGTGCACCTTCCGCTGCGTCCAGAACGCGAGCGTGACGACGGGGTTGAGATGCGCTCCGCTGCGACGCCCCGGCGGGGTGAGCGCGAACACGCTGCCCGTCGCCGCGAACACGAGGCCGGTGATCAGGAGGCGGAGCGAGTGCGGCAGCGGCTGCAGCGGGCTGCCGGACCCGAGGTCGAAGCACACCGCCGAGAGCCCCACGAGGAGCACCAGGAAGGTGCCGAGGAACTCGGACGACCACTCCGCGGGATGGAATCCGGACTGCGCGGGGTGCTCCGGGCCGGACCGGGAGTCGGACGAGGTCGGCATCGACGACCTCCCGGCGACGGCCGGCACCTCCGGACCGCCGCTCACTGTATGGGCGCCCGATCGGCGCTCCGTGGACGTTCCCTCCGTGGGCCTCAGCGGCGCGCCTGCTGCAGCAGCTCCTTGCTGCGGATGAGCCGCAGGAGGGTGACGAGCACGATGCCACCGACGGCGTTGAGGAGGGCGGTCGGCACGAACCAGCCGAGCCACTCGCCGAACGACGCCTCCCCCAGGGTGATCGCCCCGAACACGAGCAGCGAGTCGAGGATCGAGTGCATCAGCTGCAGCCCGGCGAGGAGGAGGCCGCCGACGACGGCCGCGGCGATCCTCGCCGGGTCCGAATCGGTGCCGTGCTGCATCCGGGTCATCAGCGTGATCACCATGCCGCCGAGCAGGGCGAGGCAGACGCCCTGCCAGCCGAATCCCGTGTCGAGGTAGTGCCTGGCGCTCGACACCAGGGTCTCGTGGAGGGCGGGGAACGCGGCGACGACGAGGAGCATCACGAGCCAGCCCCCGACGAGGTTCGAGACGAGGGTGCCGGCCCAGAGCTTCGCGAGCTGGCCGACCGTGCCCTCCTTCGCGGCGAGCGCCGCGATCGGCACGAGGAAGTTCTCGGTGAAGAGCTCGCTGTGCGCGAGCAGCAGCGCGACGAGGCCGACGGAGAAGGCCAGCCCGGCGAGCAGGTGGCTGCCGGTCTCGTGGAGGACGGCGAGATACGCCATCACGCCGACCCCGATCTCGAGGCCTCCGGACAGACCGGTCACGAGCACGCCCGCCCAGGTCCGGCTCAGGCGCTGCGCGCCCTCCTCCACCACGGCGTCGAACGATTCGGCGACCTCGTCCTCGACGGGTTCGTCGGACTCGCCGACCTCGCGTCGCCGTTCGTCGCTCACCCGCGCATCCTGCCCGACTCCGCCTCGAATGATCGCGCCGGGTCAGTCGTCGCCGACCACGGCGGCGCTGCCGCCCACGACCACGACGTCCTCGAGGAGCGCGAAGACGACGTCCGGCACGCCGGTCGTGGCGCCCGCCGAGCGGAACGCCGCACCGGCGAAGGTCCCCACGAGCGCGCCGGCGGCGCCGAGCACCGCACCGCGCCGCCATCCGTCCGAACCGGCGAGCGTGCCAATCGCAGCACCGGCGACGGCGCCCGTCGTGATGCGGCCGAGCAGGGCGGGCGGCTTCGTCCGCGAGGGAGTGAACGGCAGCTTGTCGACGACCAGCTCCCCGAGGGCCGCGAGGACGAGGGCGGCGCGCCCGGCGGGTGAGCCGAGCACCGGCCAGTCCTGCCACGCGCCGCGCAGGGAGGCGCGGTCGTGGCCGAGGGCGAGCGCCGCGAGCGGCGTCATCGAGCGGCCGCCGCTCAGCACGCCGAGGAGGGCGCTCCGCGCGGGGAGCGGGATCGCGGTGTCGTCGGTCATGTGCGGCTCCTCGGGTGCGGCGGGCGTCGACGGCACGCTAACCGCCGGCCGCTGGGAGGCCGGGGCGCGGACCCAGGGGGCGCCCGGCCGGGTGCAGGTTCCGGCAGCCTCGGTCGGTTACGGCAGCCGTTTCGGCGCGACCGGCGTGCCGGAACCTGCAGACGCTGCCGGAACCTGCAGCGCACCCGCGCCTTACCGGCCCCCTGCCAGGAGGGCCCGGAGCCACTCGATCTGACGGAGGACCTGGCGGAAGCCGCCGCCCGAGTGCTCGGCGAAGTCGTACACCACCATCTCCCGATCCCCCGCGTAGGCGTTGTGGGCGGCGAACACGGTGGAGGGCGGACACACCGGATCCATCAGCCCCACCGAGAACAGGGCAGGCGCGTGCGCCCGGCTCGCGAAGTGGACGCCGTCGAAGTGATCGAGGGTGGCGAACACCTGCTCCGCGCGCTCCGGGTACACCCGGAGGTACCGGACGAGCTCGCCGTACGGGTCGGTCGTGCTGATCCGGGTCGCCCGGCGGAAGTCGCAGAGGAAGGGGACGTCGGACATCACCGCGACGAGATCGGGCACGAGTCCCGACACGGCGAGCGCGATGCCGCCGCCCTGGCTGGCGCCCCGGACCGCGATGCGCTCCGGATCGACCCAGGGGACGGTCCGGATGGCCCCGACGGCGCGGACCGCGTCGAGGAACAGCCGGCGGTAGTAGTACTCCTCGGGGTCGGCGATGCCGCGCGTCATCATGCCGGGCGTCGCGGGCGCTGAGCCGGACGGATCGGGTGTGTCGCCGCCGGACCCCCAGGTGCCGCCCTGCCCCCTCGTGTCCATGAGCAGATGGGCGAACCCGGCGGAGGCCCAGTGCTGCTGCTCGCCGGGAAGGCCGCGACCTCCGCCGTACCCGACGTACTCGACCACGCCGGGAAGCGGCCTCTCGGCGCCCGCGGGCGCCGTCAGCCAGCCCCGGATGCGCGCGCCGTCGGCACCGGCGAAGGACACGTCCCAGACGTCGACGGTGCGCCAGGGTCCGCGGTGCGGCTGCAGCTCCACAGCCGGTGGGACCGCGGCGAGCGCGGCGAGCTGGCGCGCCCAGAAGCCGTCGAAGTCCGCGGGCGGGACGGCATCGGACCGATAGGTCCGCAGCTGCTCGAGCGGGAGGTCGGTCAGCGGCATCCTGCGCTCCTTCCGGTTCGGGAGGCGAGGAGGCGGATCACCGGGGCGCCATCACGAGGGCGGTCGACGACCGCGGGACGAACACCGCCGCGGGCGCGACCTCGTCGGTGGCGACGCCGTCGTCGAGGAGCCGGAGGAGCGCGCGGCCCGCGAGTACGCCCACGCCGTGCACGTCGTGGCTCATCGCGGACAACGGCGGGTCGCAGAGCCGACAGAGCAGGCTGTCGTCCCAGGCGATCACAGCGACGTCCTCCGGCACGCGATACCCGGCTCCGAGGAGCACGCGCACGGCCGACACCGCCATCAGGTCGTTGTCGAACACGATCGCGGTCGGCGGCGAAGCGCGCTGCATCAGCGCCATCGCCGCCTCCGCGCCGCCCTCGCCGGAGTAGTCCGCCTCGACGCTGATGCCCTCGAGGCCGAGCCGGGCGATGACCGCACCGAACGACCTCGACCGCGCCTGCGTGTGGATGAGCTCCTGCGGTCCGGTGACGTGCGCGATGCGCCGGTGACCGAGCGCGGCGCACTGCTCGACGGCGTCGACCATCGGCCGCTGCTCCTCCGTGCGGACGACGGCGGCGCCCGTGTCGGCCTCGGGCTCGCCCAGGACGACCGCGGGGAGGCCCAGCCGGCGCACCTCTGCGGGCCGCGGGTCGTCCGGCTCCAGGTTCGTGAGCACCACGCCACTGACGAGCCCGTGCTCGGCCCAGCTCCGGTAGCAGGCGAGCTCCTCCCCCAGGCCGTCGACCAGCCGCGTCAGCACACGCATCCCGCGGGCCTCGATCGCGTCCTCGAGGCCCGCGGCGATCACGTGGAAGAACGGCTCGACCTGGGTGTCCCTGGCCGTGCGCCGCAGCACCAGGCCGACGGTGCCCGTCATCGCAGGTCGTTCGCCGATCGGAGGACCGGAGCCCTGGTGAAGGCGTCGGGGTCCGCGACCGCGTCGCAGCGCACACGGAACGCCGTCCGCTCGCCGGGGAGCAGGGTCACGAGCCCGCGGTCGACGGTCGCCGCCGGGTCGACCCGGTCCACGAGGAGCGTCACATCCCGAACGTACGCGTGCGCCGCCACGCTGACCAGGTAGCCGTCCTCCACCCGTTCGACGACCGCGTCGAGCGGCGTCGCATCGAGGGCTTGATCGACGACCTCCGCGCCGTTCAGCACGACCCGGCCGAACGCCCCCTCGGCCACGATGACCTCACCGGTCCGATCGCCCCAGGCGCTCACGTCGGGGGGGAGCTCGATCGTCGCGGCATCGCGGGGCGCCACCGCCACCGGGAGGACCGCGGAGGCGAGGACCGAGCCGTCGAGTGCGAGCCGCTGCACGGTCGCCGAACCGCCGAGCGGCTCGTCCACGTCGTTCACGAGCACCAGCGCGAGCACGTCCTCCACCGGCGGCTCGCCCTCGAAGGCGGCCGCCAGGGCGCGGTCGGAGGAGCGCGGCTGCAGCGTCGCCAGTCGCGGTGCGTACGCCTCCCGCAGCGCGTACCAGAGCGGCTTCCGGTGCCCGTCGAAGTCGACGGCCGCCCATGAGACGACGGGCCAGTCGTCGTTCAGCTGCCAGACGACGGTGCCCGTGTTCAGCGGGGTGAGCGACCGGAAGTGCTCGACACCGAACCGGACCGCGTGCGCCTGGTTCAGCTGCATGCCCCAGTGCCAGTCGTCGATGCTGCGGGGCTGCGGGAGGTGCGCCGCCGCGCCACGGGCGAGCTTCTCGTTGCCGCGGTGCGCCTTCTGGTGGACCAGCATCTCGTGCCCGAACGGGTCGAGGGGCTCGTCGTGGACGACGCGGGCGAGGGTCGACCACGCAGGCGGCCCCTGGAAGCCGAACTCGGCGGCGAAGCGGGGCCGGTGCTCGCGGTAGGCCGTGTAGTCGCGCGTGTTCCACACGTCCCAGATGTGCATGGTCCCGTTGCGCGGGTCGTCCGGGTGGAGGTACTCGCCGAACGAGAACGGGCTGCCTGGCGAGTAGAAGCGGGTCGGGTCGAGCTCGGCGACGAGCTTCGGGAAGAGCCCGCGGTAGTAGCCGTCGCCCCACGCGCGACCGCCGAGCGCCGCCGCCCAACCCCACTCGACGAAGCCCCAGATGTTCTCGTTGCAGCCGTTCCAGATGATCAGCGACGGGTGCTGCGAGAGCCGGGTGATCTGCTCGCGGGCCTCCGCCTCGATCTCGGTCGCGAGGTGCGCCTCCTCGCTGTAGGCGGCGCAGGCGAGGAGGAAGTCCTGCCACACGAGCACGCCGCGCTCGTCGGCGAGGTCGTAGAAGTCCTCGGACTCGTAGATGCCGCCGCCCCACACGCGGGCGAGGTTGATGTTCCCCTCCGTCATGTCGTCGAACCGGCGCTCGAGTCGGGCTCGGTCCACCTCCGTGACGAAGGCGTGGTCGGGGATCCAGTTCACCCCGCGGATCAGGATCGGCCGCCCGTTCACGAGCACGGTGAACGGACGTCCGTGCGCGTCGGGGGCCGTGTCGACGGCGACCGTGCGGAAGCCGACGCGCCCTTCCCACCGGTCGGTGTCCGTGGTCGCGACGACCGGGTACAGCGGCTGCTCGCCGTGGCCGATCGGCCACCAGACCGCGACGTCGGGCACGGTGGCGCGCACGACGGCCGACGTGGCGCCGGGCTCGACCTGCTCGCGGACGACCGTGCCGGCGATCTCGAGCGCGACCTCGACGGCGCGTTCGCTCACACCGTCGGACTCGAGGTCCACGTGGGCGGTGAGCACGCCCTCCTGCGCGACGACGTCGACGAGCGGGCGCACCGCCGCGATGCGCGTGCCGCTCCACGACTCGAGCGCGATGGGGCGCCAGATGCCGCTCGTGGCGACGTCGATCCCCCAGTCCCAGCCGAAGTTCGCCGCGGTCTTGCGCAGCTGGTTGAACTCGTGGTGGTTGACCCGCGGCATCGCGCCGTACCGCTCGGCGCGGCGCTCCGTCTCGGGCACCGGCGCGGCGAAGTCGATCTCGAGCGCGTTCGTGCCGTCGACGAGGTGCTCGCGGACGTCCCAGCGGTAGGACCGGTGCTGGTTCTCGGTGCGCCCCAGCTCGACGCCGTTCAGGCGGACGGTCGCGACGGTGTCGAGCCCGTCCGCGACCAGGTCGTGCCGGGCGCTGCCGTCGTCGTGCCACTCGAAGACGGTGCGGTACCGCCAGTCGGTGTCGCCGATCCACTGCTGCGCCGCCTCGTTGTCGCCGTCGAACGGGTCGGCGATGCGTCCGGCACGCAGCAGGTCGGTGTGCACCACACCGGGCACCTGGGCCGGGATCACCGCTCCTGCGAGCTGCTCAGGGACGGGGCCGCCCAGCGCCTCCACCGTCCAGCCCTCGTGGAGGAGCCGGCGCTCGAAGGTCGTGCGGACAGGGGTCATCGACGTCATTGCTGTGCTCCGTCTTCGGGTCGGTCGGTCAGGCGCGGCCGAGCTGCTGCAGGCGCAGCTCGGGGTCGGGTGCGGCGGCGGCGAGACGCTTCGTGTACTCGTGCCGGGGGTGGAGGATCACGTCGTCGGCGGCACCCCGCTCGACGATCTCGCCGCGGTACATGACGAGGATGTCGTCGCTGAAATGGCGTGCGGTGGCGAGGTCGTGGGTGATGTAGAGGACGCCGAGCGACCGCTCGCGCTGCAGCCCCGCAAGCAGGTTCAGCACACCGAGCCGGATCGACACGTCGAGCATGGACACCGGCTCGTCCGCGATGAGCACGCCCGGGTCCGGGGCGAGCGCGCGCGCGATGGCGACCCGCTGGCGCTGGCCGCCGGACAGCTCGTGCGGGTGCTTCGCCGCGATCTCCGCAGCGGGGAGGAGCCGCACCCGCTCGAGGAGCTCCTCGATCTCGTGGCGGATCTCGTCCGGGCGGCGCTTCGGCCCGTGCAGCTGCAGCGGACGGGAGAGATGGTGCGCGACGGTGTGGAACGGGTTCAGCGAGGCGAAGGGGTCCTGGAAGACCATCTGCACGGCCTTCCGGTAGCGCTTCAGGCCCGCTCCGTGCCGCCGCACCGGCTCGCCGTCGAGGAGGATCTGCCCGGAGTCGGGTCGCTCCAGCTGCAGCAGCAGCTTCGCGATCGTCGACTTGCCGCTGCCGGACTGCCCGACGAGGGCCGTGGTCCTGCCCGACTCGATGGTGAAGCTGACGTGGTCGACGGCGGTGACGCGCCGTTGCCCGCTCCGGCCGCGCACCCGGTAGCTCTTCACCACATCACGGAACTCGAGCGTGGTCATGCCTCCACCTCCTCCGTCGCCGGGTCCAGCGGCAGGTCCACGGACTCGCCGCTGCGGATGAAGCCGCCCCGCGCCCCGGTGAGGGAGGGGAAGGAGGCGAGCAGCCGCTTCGTGTAGTCGTGCCGGGGATCCGTGTACAGGTCGGCCGCGTCGCGCAGCTCGACCACCTCCCCGGCGCGCATGACCGCGATCCGGTCGCTGATCTCCAGCAGCAGCGGCAGGTCGTGGGTGATGAAGACGACCGCGAAGCCGAGCTCGCGCCGCAGGCGCGTGACCTCGTCGAGGATCTCCCGCTGCACCACCACGTCGAGCGCCGTGGTCGGTTCGTCCATGATCATCACCTGCGGGTCGAGCGCCATGGCCATCGCGATCATGACCCGCTGGCGCATGCCGCCCGAGAGCTCGTGCGGGAAGGACTTCAGCCGCGCGCTCCCGACCCCGACCCGATCGAGCAGGTCGCCGCAGCGCTCGATCCGCTGCTTGCGGCTCAGCTCGGGCCGATGGGCCTGCAGGACGTCCGCGATCTGCGCCTGGATCGACAGCACCGGGTTCAGCGAGTTCATCGCGCCCTGGAACACCATCGACACGCGATCCCAGCGGAACGCGCGCAGTGCCTCCCCGTCGAGCGCCGAGAGGTCGATCGCGTCCCCGTCGACGGGATGGAAGACCGCGCGTCCGCCGGTGATGAGGGCGGGCGGCTTCAGCAGGCGGGTGATGGCGTACGCGAGCGTCGACTTGCCGCAGCCGCTCTCCCCGGCCAGTCCGAGGATCTCGCCCCGACCGAGCTCGAGCGACACGTGGCGCACCGCCCGCGTGACGTGCTCACCGCGGTACTCGACGCTGAGGTCCTCGATCGAGATCACGGGGTCCGCGACCTGCGCCGCGACCTGATCGATGGCGACGTCGCTCACTTCGCGTTCTCCGTCTCGAGTCGCTTGACCTCGGCGCTCGAGAGCTTCCAGGTCTTCCGAGCCGCCCGTGTCGACGTGCGGAGCTTGGGATCGATGATCTCGTCGATCGAGAAGTTGATGAGGGAGAGCGCGGCGCCGAACAGCGCGATCACGAGGCCCGGCGGGATGAACCACCACCACGCGCCCTGCGTGAGCGCGAGGGCGTTGTAGGCCTGGAAGAGGATCGTGCCGAGCGTGAACGTGTTGCTCGCGCCCAGGCCGAGGAAGCTGAGGCCCGCCTCGCCGAGGATCGCGAAGATCACCGCGAACACGAACTGCGACGCCATCACCGGGATGAGGTTCGGCAGGATCTCGACGACGAGGATCCGCCAGGTCCGCTCCCCGGACACGCGCGCAGCAGCGACGTAGTCGCGGTTGCGCACGCTGAGCGTGACGGCCCGCAGCACGCGGGCCGATCCCGCCCAGCTCGTCAGCGCGAGCACGACCGCGATCAGGAACAGCCCGCGCTGCGACTCCGGCACGTAGTTGCCGATGACGATGACGAGCGGCAGACCCGGGATGACGAGCGCGACGTTCGTGATGAGCGAGAACGCCTCGTCGAGCGCACCGCCGACGTAGCCGCCGAGGATGCCGAACGCGGCGGACAGCACGGTGGCGATCACGCCCACCGAGAACCCGATGATGAGTGAGCCGCGGGTGCCTGCCGCGATCTGCGTCCAGACGTCCTGTCCGGTCTGGGTCGTTCCGAGCCAGTGGTCCGGCCCGGGAGGCGCGAAGGCCAACGTGCTGATCGCGTTCGGGTCGCCGACGAGGAACGGGCCGACGATGCCCCACACGACGATCACACCGGCGATGGTGAGACCCGCGATCAGCTTCGGGGAGCGGGACGGGAGCAGCGCGCTGATGCTCCGCCGGCGGGCGGAGGCGGGAACGAGGTCGATCGCCTCGTCCCCGGGTGCGGTGATGGCCATGTCGGTTCCGATCCTTCGGTCAGGCGCGGGCCCGGGTGCGCGGGTCGATCAGCCCGTACAGCAGGTCGATGAGGAGGTTCGCGCCCAGGACGGACAGCGAGATCACGAGGAACACGCCCTGCATGAGGGCGTAGTCGTTGTTGGACACGGCGGTGAAGAGCAGCTGGCCGATGCCCGGGTAGCTGAACACCTGCTCGGTGACGATCGAGCCGGCGACGACGAACCCGAGCGAGATCGCGAAGCCGGAGAACGAGGGCAGCACCGCGTTGCGCGCGGCGTAGGCGAGCCGGATCCGCGAGGGCCTCAGCCCCTTCGCCTCGGCGGTCAGGATGTAGTCCTCCGACAGCGTGGACACCATCATGTTCCGCATCCCGAGCATCCACCCGCCGATCGACGACAGCACGATCGTGAGCGCGGGGAGGAAGCCGTAGTAGAGCGCGCTCGCGATGAAGTCGATGTACGGGCCCGGTTCGGTCGTGTCCACGTTGTAGCCGCCCGCGAACGGGAACAGCGGCACGACGCGGGTCAGCAGCAGCACGAGGATGAGCGCGAACCAGAAGTACGGCACGGCCGTGAACATGGTCGTGACGGGGATCAGGTTGTCGAGCCACGAGCCGCGCTTCCAGCCGGCGAGCATGCCGAGCGTCACGCCGATCACGAACGAGAGCACCGTGGCGAGGCCGATCAGGCTGATCGTCCACGGCAGGGCGGCCGCGATGACCGTCGACACCTTCTCCGGATAGTTCACGAGCGAGACGCCGAGGTCGCCGTGCAGCAGCCCGACGAGGTACTGGCCGTACTGCTGCAGCCAGCTGCCGCTGCCGCCGCCCAGCTCGACCTCGAGCGCGGCGCGGGTGCCGGGGGTGACGGGCTGACCGGAGGCGCTCATCTTCGCGATGATCGTGTCGACCGGGTTGCCCGGCATCAGCCTCGGGATGAGGAAGTTCAGGGTGATCGCCGCCCAGGCGGCGACGAGGTAGAACACGGCCTTGCGCAGGTAGAAGCGCACTGATCCAGCTCCTGGGGGTGAGGTCCCCGGTGCGCTCTGCGCGCACCGGGGACGGAGGACGTGGGGCTACTTCACGGGCCGGATCGTCTTCAGGACGATCCCGTTGTCCCACGACTTCCACGGGAGCGGGACCGCGTACAGGTTGCTGGCGGTGGGCCACCCCGTAGCGCGGGTGTTGTTGAACTGCGTCAGCGAGGAGTTGACGTAGATCGGGACGTACGGCATGTCCTTCTCGATGACCGTCTGGATCTTGGCGTACTGCGCCTTCTGCACGGTCTGGTCGTTCGTCGCGGCGGCCTTCGCGAGCGCCGCGTCGACGGTCGGGTCGGAGAACCGGGCCTGGTTCGTCGTGGCGTTCGAGCCGACCTTCGCGGTCGCCTTCGAGGAGAGGTAGCTGTTGTAGATGTCGTACGGCGAGGTCGAGACGCTCGTGTTCACGGAGTTGACCGACAGCTCGAACTTGCCGCTGGTGCCCGCCTGCGACCAGGCGTTCTGCGCCACCTCGTTGACGTTGAGCTTGATGCCCGCCGCCTTGAGCTGGCCCTGCAGGAGCGTGCAGATCGTGTCGTAGTCCGTCCAGCCGTTCACCACGTCGACGGTGAGGTCGAGCTCCTGACCGTTCTTGGCGTAGTACCCGTTGCTGCCGAGCTTCCAGCCGGCGCCCTCGAGCGCGCTCTTCGCCTTCGCCACGTCGGCCGTCTGCGGGAGGTAGAGGTTCGACTGGTCGGCGATGTTCGCCTTGTTGACGGTGGGCAGCAGCAGCGACGGCGACCCGGGCAGCGAGAAGCCGGCTGCGGCCTGCTTGTTCAGCTGCGTGCGATCCATCGCCCAGTACAGCGCCTGCCGCACGGCCGGGTCGGTCTGCGGCCCGGTGCACCCGAGCGCGGCGCTCGAGCAGGTGAACAGCGCGGTCGTGGCCTGCGGGGTGTTCGTGTAGCTGAGGTTCGGGTGCTGCTGCACGATCTGCTTCAGCGTCGGGAGGAACGACCCCATCCAGTCGACGCGGCCCGCCTCGAGCGCGGAGGTCGCGGCGTCCGCGTTCGCGAGCGAGATGTAGCGGACGGTGTCGATCTTCGGCGCCTCGGCGCCGGTCCCCCAGTAGGACGTGTTGCGGGTCAGCACGTAGCTCTGCGGGGTGAAGGACTTCACCTTGTACGGGCCGGTGCCGACCGGGTCGGTGTTCGTCGTCTGGGTCGGGTCCTTGATGTCCTTCCAGATGTGCTCGGGGATCATCGGCTCGTTCCCGAGGATCTGCGGCGCGATCGTGAAGGACGTGTCCGGGAAGGTCACGACGACGGTGTGGTCGTCGGTCGCGTCCGCCTTCCACGTCGTGTTGAACGTGTTGAGCGCCGGGTTCGACTGCAGCAGGTTGAGCGTGTAGGCCACGTCGGAGGCGGAGAACGCCTTCCCGTCGGTCCACTTCACGCCCTGCCGGGTGGTGATGGTGAGCTGCGTGCCGTCGGTGTTCCAGGAGAAGGCGGTGGCGAGCTCGGGCACGGGCTTCTGCGCCCGGGCGATGTTGTAGTAGAAGAGCGGCTCGTAGATCACGCCGAGCGTCGGCTGGAGGGCCGCGCCGGTGTTGTTCAGCGGGTTCCAGTTCTCGGTCAGGTTCCCGACCGCGCCGTTGAACAGTGTGATCGAGGAGGCGCCCGCGCTCGTCGCCTTCGGGCTCGAGCAGCCCGCCAGCGAGACCGTGAGGCCCGCGGCGACGGCGATCGCCCCGAGGGCGAGGCGTCGGGTTCTTCTGAAGGACATCGTTGACCTTTCGTCGCGTTCTGCGGGTGCGCAGCTGCGGTGCACGCACTCCGTCGTGGCTGTGTGGGACTTTCATAGTCGACCGATGAAAGTCCCGTCAAGCGCCACACCGACCGCTACAGTTCGAGTCGGAACGAAGGGCGCTCCCTGATGACGACCACCACCCGGGTGAATCTCGCGGCGGGCACGAGCCGTGGGCTCCTGCTCGACCTCATCCGGTCCCACGCGCCGATCAGCCGGGTGTCGCTGGTCGACCGCACCGGTCTGACGCAGGCGACCGTGTCCGCGGCGGTGCGGAGCCTGCTGGACGACGGCCTGATCCTCGAGTCCGGCCGAGGCGAGTCGACCGGCGGCAAGCCGCCCGTGCTGCTCGAGGTGAACGCGGACGCGCGCTACGCCGTCGGGATCCAGCTGGGCCGCGAGTCCGTCGCGTTCGTCGCGGTCGACCTCGCCGGCCGCGTCGTCGGTCGCATGCACGGTCCCGGCCTGGGCGGAAGGGCGCCGGGCGAGGTCATCGCAGGGCTCGCCCGCGACGTCGTCGACATGCTCACGCTGCTCGGCGTCCCGGTCGGACTGGTGATCGGGCTGGGCGTCGCCGCGCCGGGTCCGCTCGACATCGACAAGGGCACCGTGCTCAGCTCGCCCCAGCTGACGGGGTGGCAGGAGGTCCGCATCCGGGACCTCCTGCAGCAGGAGGTGGGCATCCCGGTCCTGCTCGACAACGACGCGACCGCGGCGGCGCTCGGCGACTTCTGGTCCGGTCACCTGGACGACTCCCACGCGCACGCGACGGTCTACATGGGCAGCGGGATCGGCAGCGGAGTGCTGATCGACGGCGCCGCGCTCCGCGGCGCCAGCTCCAACGGCGGCGAGCTCGGGCAGACGGTGCTCTGGGTCGACGGCGCCGCCCGCACCCTCGAGGACCTCGCCGCCCCCGATGCGGTGGTGCGCCTGGCGCTCGAATCGCCGACACTCGCCCGCCGCTACGACCTCACGACGGTCTCGCCGTTCGCCGGGTTCGCCCGGATCGCGCTCGGCGCGGCCGGCGGCGACCTCGAGGCGCAGCGCGTCGTGCGCCACTCGGCGGACTTCCTGGCCCTCGGCGTCCTGAACCTCGCGGACATCCACGATCTCGACTCGCTCACCCTCGCGGGACCTGCGTTCGAGGTCGCGGGCGATCTGTACGTGCGCGCCATCAGGACCGTGCTCGGGGAGCGGTTCTTCGCTCGGGAGCGGCACCCGATCCGGGTGCGGATGTCCGAGCAGGCCGCCGACGCCGCCGCGGTGGGCGGTGCCGCGCTCGCGCTCCAGACGTTCCTCGCACCGCGCGCGATGGGTCTGACACCGGTCCACCGGGGCGTCGTGCCGACCCCCGAGGCCGGGGGGGGGGGGGGGAGCCCCGCCCCCCGCGGGGGCCCCCGGGGGGGGGGGGGGCCCGCCGGCCGCCCCACACCCCCCCCCCCCC
>NZ_JBQCGC010000073.1:0-39354 GCF_051956055.1 Amnibacterium sp. | reverse complement strand
AGCATGGCGCTCACGGGCGCCGACAACACCCTCCGGGCCTGCATCGTGGTGTGACGGCCAGGTGCGATGCGACGGGTATCCTGCGCGCCGTATCCCCTTCGAATCGCACTAGAGCCAGTTCCTGCGCTTGAACGTGACGTAGAGCACGACGCCGAGCGAGACCATCAGGAGCAGCGCGACCGGGTAGCCGAACGGCAGCGCGAGCTCGGGCATGACGTGGAAGTTCATGCCCCAGATCGACGCGAGCAGACCGGGGAAGAACCCGATCGCCGCCCAGGACGACACCTTCTTCACCTGGTTGCCCTGCTCGTAGGTGTCGCGGGCGAGCTGCTCGATCTGGTCGTTCTGCCGCTGCCCGACGAGCGTCGCGCTCACCGTCAGCGCGTTCTGCAGCAGGACCCTGAACCCCTCCACCCGCTCCTGGATCCGCGTGACGTGGTCGAGCACGTCACGCAGCCCGCGCCGCACCTCCAGGAGGTCCTCGCGGCCGTCGATCTCCGCACGGAGCTGCTGGAGCACCCCGCTCAGCGGAGCGATGGCGCGCTGGAACGTGATCACCTCCCGCGTCAGCTCGTAGATGCGCTGCGAGACGCCCTGGTCTCCTCCGAAGAGCTGATCCTCGATCTCGTCGATGTCGTTCTCGAGCCCGTTCACGACGGGGACGTAGTCGTCCACGACGCGGTCGGCGATGGCGTAGAGCACCGCGAGCGGCCCCCGCGCGAGCAGCTTCGGCTCCTGCTCCAGGCGTGCGCGGACGGCCCGCAGGTCGGGCGCCTCCGCGTGCCGCACCACGACGACGGAGTCGGCGCCGACGAACAGGTCGACCTCGCCGAAATCGACCCGTTCCTCCGAGTCGATGTACCTGGCGTGCCGGAGCACGACGAACCGGTCGGTGCCGTACCGCTCGAGCTTCGGCCGCTGATGCCCCTCCTGCGCGTCCTCGACGGCGAGCGGGTGGAGGGAGAACTCGTCCGCGACCGCGTGCAGCTCCGCCGGTTCCGGGCGGTACAGGCCGATCCAGCCGAAGCCGCCCCGGTCGCGGACGAGGTCGTACGTCTCGGAGAGTCCGACCGGGTCGGCCGTCCGCCGCCCGTCCACGTAGACCGCGTTGTCGATGATCGGCACGAGCGGAGACTAGTGAGGCTGCCAACCCGGAGGGCGGACGCCGGGCCCCGCGATTTCCCGGGTACCGTTCGACGCGTGTCCCGGATCGCCGCGGTCGCGACGGCGCTGCCGTCGCACCGCTACCCCCAGCAGGCGATCACCGACATGCTCGCCCCGATGGTCGCGCGCGATCCACGCAGGCAGGCGCTCATGCGCCGCATGCACGCCTCCTCCCACGTCGACACGCGGCACCTCGTGCTGCCGCTCGAGGACTACCGCGACGCGCTGACCTTCGGGCAGACCAACGACCGGTTCGTCGAGGAGGTGACGGCGCTCGCGGCGACCGCGGTGGCCGGCGCGCTCGAGGAGGCGCGGGTGCGCGCGGACGAGGTCGACCTCATCGTCTTCACCTCCGTCACCGGTGTCTCGGCACCGAGCGTCGACGCGCTGCTCGTCCCGCGCCTCGGCATGCGCGAGGACGTGAAGCGCATGCCCATGTTCGGTCTCGGCTGCGTGGCGGGCGCCAGCGGCATCGCCCGCGTGCACGACTACCTGGAGGGGCACGCGGACGGCGTCGCGCTGCTCGTGTCCGTCGAGCTGTGCTCCCTCACGGTCCAGCGCGACGACGACTCGATGGACAACCTCGTCGCGAGCGGCCTCTTCGGCGACGGCGCCGCAGCCGTCGTGCTGGTCGGTGCAGCCCGCGCCGCCGGCGTCGCCGGCCCGGACGTGGTCGCGACGCGCAGCCGGCTCTACCCGGGCAGCCGGGACGTGATCGGGTTCCGGCCGAGCGAGACGGGGTTCCGCGTGATCCTCACCGCCGGGGTCGTGGAGGTGATCGACGCGAACTTCGCCGCGGACGCGACCGCCTTCCTCGCGGCGCAGGGCCTCGGCGTCCCCGACGTCGGCACCTGGATCGCGCACCCGGGGGGCCCGAAGGTGCTCGACGCGTTCCAGCGCGGCCTCGGTCTGCCGGAGGGGGCGCTCGCGCGCAGCTGGGCGTCGATGGCGAGGGTGGGCAACCTCTCCTCCTCGAGCGTGCTGCATGTGCTCGCCGACGAGCTCCACGCGGATCGCGCGGCGTCCGGCTACGGGCTGCTGTTCGCGCTCGGGCCGGGCGTGAGCGCGGAGTTCGTGCTGCTGCGCTGGCCGGAACCGGCCGAGGCGCTGGCCGCGGCATGAGCGCCGAGCTGCTCGCCGGCTCGGCCGGCTGGTGGGCGGCGTACACCGCGTATCTGCTGCTGCTCGCCGGGACCGTCGCCGAACGACTCGTCGAGCTCCGCCTGTCGGCGCGGAACGCCCGGTGGGCGCTCGCCCGCGGCGGTCGGGAGAGCGGCCGCGGCCACTTCCCGCCGATGGTCGCGCTGCACACCGCCCTGCTCGCGGCCTGCGCGATCGAACCGCTGCTCGCCGGCCGCCCGTTCCTCGCGGCGCTCGCGATCCCGTCCGCCGTGCTGGCGCTCGCGGCGCAGGCGCTGCGCTGGTGGTGCATCCGGACGCTCGGGCCGCGCTGGAACACCCGGATCGTGGTCGTGCCGGGACTTCCGCTCGTGCACCGGGGGCCCTACCGCCTGCTGCCCCACCCCAACTACGTCGCCGTCGTGCTGGAGGGGATCGTCCTCCCGCTCGTCGCGACGGCGTGGGTCACGGCCGCGGCCTTCACGGTGCTGAACGCCGTGCTGCTGCTCGGGTTCCGCATCCCCGCGGAGGAGCGCGCGCTCGCCGAGGCGAGCCCGACGGGCGCGTCGCGATGACCGTGTTCGCGGTCCGGGAGGTGGAGGAGCGCGACTGGGTGCGCCTCCGCGCCCTGCGGCTCGAGATGCTCGCCGACACCCCGATCGCGTACCTCGAGACCCTCGAGACGGCGGAGGCGCACCCGGTCTCCCACTGGCAGCGCAGCGCCAGGGGCCGCCCGGGGAGCGTGAAGCTCGTCGCGGAGCGGGAGGACGGCCGCTGGCTCGGCACGATGACCGGGATCATCGCCGAGGGCGTGCCGACGCTCGTCGCCGTCTACGTCGCGCCCGACGTGCGGGGTGCCGCCGCCGGGGTCACCGACGCGCTCCTCGCCGCGATCGAGCGCTGGGCGGCGCAGCACGGCGATCAGCTGCGGCTCGAGGTCAACGAGCTGAACGGCAGGGCGATCGAGGCGTACCGGCGCCGCGGGTTCGTCCTCACCGGCAGGACCACGCCGTACCCGCTCGACCCGCCCTCGCTCGAGCTGGAGATGGTGAAGCAGGTCCGCTGAGGCGCGGCGTCGGATCCGCCCGCGAGAATGGGGGCATGACGGCGAAGGGCGGCGAGGGGCAGCGGCAGGTCTCCGCCGCCGACGTCGACAGCACCCGCGCCACCGTCCTGCACGTGGACATGGACGCGTTCTTCGCCTCCGTCGAGCTGCTGGAGCACCCCGAGCTGGTGCACCGGCCGGTCATCATCGGTCACGAGGGCGGACGCGGGATCGTGAGCTCCGCCAACTACGCGGCCAGGCGCTACGGGATCCGGTCGGCGATGCCGGTCGCCCGTGCGCTCCGGCTCTGCCCGAACGCGGTGGTGCTGCACCCGCACTACGAGAAGTACCGCGACGCGTCCGCCGAGGTGATGCGCATCTTCCACGACGTCACCCCCGTCGTCGAGCCGCTGTCGATCGACGAGGCCTTCCTCGACGTCGCGGGCGCGGTGCGCCTGTTCGGGCCGCCCGCGACGATCGCGGCCGATCTGCGGGCGCGGGTCCGGCGCGAGACCGGCCTGACCTGCAGCGTGGGGGCTGGGGCGACGAAGTTCATCGCGAAGCTCGCGTCGACGCGGTCGAAGCCCGACGGGCTGCTCGTGGTGCCGCCCGAGCAGACCCTCGACTTCCTGCACCCCCTGCCCATCGGGGCGATCTGGGGCGTCGGACCGGCGACCCGCGAATCGCTGGAGCGCCGCGGCGTCCGCACGGTCCGCGATCTCGCCGAGACCCCGAAGCACGTGCTCGAGGGCTGGGTCGGCGCCGCGGCCGGTGTGAAGCTGCACGATCTCGCGTGGGGCCGGGACGCCCGACGGGTGAGCACGGCGAGGGCCGACAAGAGCATCGGTCACGAGAACACGTTCGGCACGGACGTCAGGGACCTCCCGACCCTGCGTCGGGAGCTGCTCGATCAGGCGGACCGGGTCGCGGTCCGGCTCCGCAAGGGCGGATGGCGCGCTCGGACGGTGTCGCTGAAGGTGCGGTTCGCCGACTTCACCACCATCACCCGCTCCCGCACCCTGCCCGAGGCGACGGACCTCGCGAGGCGCATCCACGAGGAGACCCTCGCGCTGCTCGACGCGGCCGAGCTGCGCGGCCGCGCGGTCCGGCTGCTCGGCACCCGCGGCGAGCAGCTGGTGCGGGCGGAGGACGAGCTGCTCGGGCTGTGGAGCGATCAGGAGCAGTGGCGGGGCGCGGAGACGGCCGCCGACCGGGCGGCCTTGCGCTTCGGCCGCGGAGCGGTGCTGCCCGCAGCGCTCCTGGAGCGGCAGCCGGGCCGCGAGCGGCTCGCCGCCACCGAGGGCTGACCGCGTGGAGGAGCAGGGGCGGCGACGGGAGACGTCGCGGCATCGGTCCGCGTCGCGGTTCACGATCCCGCGGCCCGAGGGACGCGCTGCGACCGTGCTCGTCCCGCTCGTCTCCCTGCTGCCGCCGATCGTCGCGCTCGTCCTCGTCCAGTCGCTGAGCCCTGCGGCGCAGCGCGTGCCGACCGGGGCCGCGCGCTTCGACCTCGCGGGCGCGTGGCTCGCCACCGAACCGGGCGCGCTCGCGGGCACCACGTCGTGGTTCGTCGCACCGACGCTCGGCCGGCTGCAGCTCGGCGTGCTCCTGCACGCGCTGCAGGGCGGCGGGGCGCAGAGCGTGCTCGCGGCCGCGCACGGCGCCGTGCTGCTGCTCGCCGTGGCGCAGGCCGGGCTGCTCTGGTGGGTCCTGCGCCGCCTGGGCGCAGGCGGGGTCGCGGCCGGCCTGGCGACGGCGGCCTTCGGCATCGCGCCCGTCGCGGTCGTGGCCCACACCGCGATCTCCGCGACCGCGTTCGCGGTCGTCTGGGGGCTGCTGGCGGCCGGCCTCGCGATGGGCAGGGGACCGGGATCCCGGCTCGCCGGAGGCGCGTTCGGTGCGCTCGCCGTCGCCTCCGCTCCCGGGGTCGCTGCGGTCGTGGTCGCGATCGGCGTGCTGCTCGTACTGCGCTGGCGCGGACGCGAGGCCGGCCGCGGCTGGTCGCATCCCGCCGTCGAGGTGGGCGGCGGCTTCGTCGCGGCCGCGGCCGTCCTGGCCCTCGCGATGGCGATCACCGCGGCACTCCCGGCCACCGCTGCGGCCGCCCGACTCGACGCCCTGACCGCCGCCCAGGGCACCGGACCGACCGGCGGCGGTGCGGCCTTCGTGCTCTGGTGGCAGGCGGATCCGTTCGGCGCGGTCGTCGCGGTCGGCGCCGTGCTGCTGACCGCACTCGTCGTCCGCGACCGCGCCGTGACCACGCTCGTGCTCGTCGCTGCGGCCGTCGCGGTGTGGCCGGAGGGCGGGGACGCGGTCGCCCCGCTGCTCGTCCTCCTCCCGCTCGTCGCGGTCGCGGTCGCACGCTCGGTCGACGTCGGCATCGCCGCGCTCGGTCACCCGCTGTTCGTCCGCAGCGTGCTCGGGTCGGGCTGGCTCATGGGCGTCGGCGCGCTCCTGGTCGTCTCGGTCACCGTGTGGGTGCTCGGGCTCGGGACGCTCGTGAGCGGACGGAAGCAGCCCGTCGCCGAGGTCGAGCGATGGGTGGCGAGCAGCGTGCCGGCCGGGCAGACGGTGCTCGTCGGGCTCGCCCTCTACCCCGACCTCGTCGGCACGACGAGGGCCGACGTGCAGTGGTACGGGGGAGCGGCGGGCGGAGGGACCGTGCCGAGCTCGGTGCCGTGGACCAGGGCCGACTACGTGGTGGTGGACACGTCGCTACCCGAGCGGCCGAGCGGCGCCGCGGCGACCGTGCTCGGCCGCTCGCTCGCGGTCGCGCGCTTCGGATCCGGACCGGCCGCGATGACGGTCCGCGCGGTGCGGCCGACCACCGGATCCGCCGCGCCGGCCCCGCCGACGACCGCCGCGGGCCGTGCCGCCGCAGCGGCGCGCGCGACCATCGGCCGGCAGCTCGCGGCGAACCCGCGCGTGGAGGTGACGGGGCAGGACCGCTCGCTGCTCCTCGCGGGCGACGTCGATGCGCGGATCGCGATCGTGCTGGCCCAGTTCGTGACCGCCCACAGCGTGACCGTCAGCGGGTTCGGCACCGCGAAGGGCGACACCTCCGGCGTGCGCAGCACCGTCACCATCAGCGCGATCGACGGACGGCCCGTCCCCGCCGACGGCACGAAGACGGGCGTGCTCCTGCGCTTCCTCTCGAACCTGCGCGGCGACTACGCGACGCGCTCGATCGACGCGACCGACTCCGGGATCACCGCGGCCTTCGCGCCGAGACCGGACTTCACCCCGAACGCCTGACCGCCCCCGCGTTCGGCGGACGTGGAGGCGACTGGTCCACACTCCTCACCCGATGAAGCGAATCCGCCCCCTCCTCGCCGCGCTGGCCATCGCGCTCCTGGCCGCCGCGCTGCCCGCTGCACCCGCGACGGCCGCCTCCCGGGACGGCTGGGTGCGGCTCGCCCACATGTCGCCGGACACGGCCGCCGTGAACATCACGCTGTCGAGCCTCTCCGGCAACGTGACCCTGTTCCGCATGCAGAACGTCGGATACGGCGCCGTCTCCCCGTACATGCGGCTGCCGCAGGGCACCTACGCCCTCGCGATGGTCCCCACCGGCTCCAACGACCCGAACGCGACGCCCGTCGTCAGCGGATCGGTGCAGGTCACCGCGGGCAAGGCGGAGACGCTCGCGGCGATCGGCAAGAACGCGCACCTGAAGACGATCGAGTTCACCGACGACCTGAGCGCCGTGGCGGGCGGCGAGGCCCGCGTGCGGATCGTCCAGGCCTCCGTCATGCACCCCTCCGTGGACGTCAAGGCGGGCTCGACCACCGTGGCGAGCGGTGCGGCGTTCGGCGACGTCACCAAGTACGTCACCGTGCCCGCCGGTTCGGAGTCGTTCACGCTCGGCAGCGGTTCGGACGCGCAGACCGTCACCGAGCGGTTCTCGGCGGGCAGCTCCCACACGCTGTTCGTGATCGACGACGCCAAGGGCGCGCTCACCGTGTCGCCCGCGCTCGACAGCGCGGCGTCCACCGTCACGCCCGTGGGGTCGCTCGCGGCCGGCGGCGGCGGGCTCGCGGACGGGACCGCGGAGCTCGCGCTGCTGCTCGCGGCGGTGGCGGCGGCCGCCGGTCTCGCCGGGTTCGGCGCGATGGCCAGACGGCGCGGCGAGGTGCAGCACTCCTGAGCGGGCGTCTCCGGCTCCTCACCGCCCTCGTCGTCCTGGTGCTGGCGATGGGAGGCGGAGCCGCGGTGACCTGGCACGGCGTGGTGGAGCGGCGGGCCGCCGCGCAGCAGGCCGCCGTCGACCGCGCCCGCTTGGCCGCGATGACCGCCGCGGAGCGGCGTCAGGCCCGCGGCGGCACCAACGGGTTCCAGAATCCCGTCGTCACGGCGCCCCCGACCAGGAGCACCGCGAGACCCTCGCGCCTCCTGATCCCGAAGATCGGGGTCGACACCGGTCTCGAGAACCTGCATCAGGACGCGCGGGGCGTCCTCGTCGCGCCCCAGTACGCGGACACGGCCGGGTGGTGGTCGAAGGGCGTCGTGCCGGGCGACGTCGGTGCGGCGGTGATCGTCGGGCACCTCGACACGATCCTCGGACCCGCGGTGTTCGAGCACCTGCAGGAGCTGCGGCCCGGTGACGTGATCGAGATCCGCATGTCCGACGGCCGTACCCTCCGGTTCTCGGTGGACGGCAGCCATGTGGTGCAGAAGGCGCTGTTCCCGAGCAAGGAGGTCTACGGCGCGACGCCGGATGCGCAGCTGCGCCTGATCACGTGCAGCGAGCCGTTCGACCCCGTCGCCCACAGCTACACCGACAACCTCGTGGTCTTCGCGACGCTGCGCTCCTGACCGACCACCCCGCACCTCCGTCAGGTGAGCGTGCGCTTCGCGAGCTCCTCCCGCGTGAACCGGGTCGGCTCGGCGAGGGTCTCCTTCGCGCCGTCCCGCGCCGCGGGCTCGGCGTCGGAGGAGTTCCCCCAGAGCAGCACGCCGCGGACGGCGTCCCCGTCGAGGTAGTAGACCGTGCCCTTCACCCCGGGCTCCGCCCAGGCGGCGACGGTCTCGAGCGACGCGTCGAGACTGCCGACGGCCTCGTACCGGTGCCCGAAGACCATCGAGTAGAAGTAGGGCGTGTAGGTGAACGGCGTCTCGTCCCCGACCATAGCGCGGCCGGCGGCCCGTCCCTGCTTGCGGGCGAGGTCGACGTGCTCGATCCGCTGCCGCCCGAGCAGCGCGTCGGGGTAGCTCGCGACGTCGCCGGCGGCGTACACGGACGGGTTGCTCGTCCGCAGGTGCGCGTCGACGAAGATCCCGTCCTCGACCGCGAGCCCTGCGGCCTCGGCGAGTGCGGTGTTCGGCGTGATGCCGAGCCCGAGCACCACCACGTCCGCTTCGATCCGGTCGCCGGCCTCCGTCGTCAGCACGACACCGTCCTCGGTGGCGGTGCCGGAGGCGACCCGCGTCTCCGGCACGATCTCGACGCCCGCGTCCTCGAACCACCCCTGGAACCGGCGCGCGAGCGCAGGGGGCAGCACGGTGTCCCGGAGGACGGTGTCGGGGGTCACCAGCGTGACCCGGCAGTCGTTCTGCACGAGCGCCGCGGCGATCTCGGTGCCGATGTAGCTGCCGCCGACGACGGCGACGTGAGGCCGTTCCTCCGCGAGCGACCGGAGGTGGCGGTAGTCGGCGAAGGTGCGGAAGTAGATGACGCGGTCGCCGGCAGGCAGGTCGAGGGTCTTCGGTGCGCCGCCGGTCGCGAGCAGGAGAGCGCCGTACTCGACGGTCTCGCCGGGCGTCTCGACGCCGCCGAACCGCACGGTCTTCGCCTCCGGGTCGATGGACTCCACGGTCACGCCGGTGCGGATCTCCGCCCCCGTCGCCTCGGTGCCGAGCGGCACCTTGTCCTCCGTGAAGCTCGGGTCGATCCACAGCAGCTTCGAGAGCGCGGGACGGGTGTACGGCTCATCAGGGTCGTCGCCGAGGATGAGGATCGCGCTGTCGGGATCGAGCTCGCGGATGCCCTTGGCCGCGGCGTCCGCGATCATCCCGCCGCCCACGATCACGTACTCGTACCTCGTCATGGCGCGAGCCAACCAGCCCCGTCTGGATGCCGTGTGAAGGCTCATCGCCCGCGCCGGGCCCGTCGGCTCCGGCAGCTGCTGGCGGTTCCGGCAGCGGTTCGCGGCCCGCAGTGCTGCCGGAACCGACGAGGTGTGCCGGAACCGACCGCAGCCGGTGCCGGTCCGGCGGGCTAGCGGGCCGGGGCCACGAGCACGGCGGCCGAGTCCGCGGGCAGCGTCAGCGATCCCTCGGACAGCGCGACCCCGTCGGCGGTCGCGAGCTCGAGCGCGCCCTCGACCGAGACCACGACCTCCTCCTCGCCCAGGTTCGCCGCGACCGTCACGGCGCCACGCCGCAGGACCAGCACGTCGGCCTCGTCGTCCGCGGCCGCCTCCACGGTGGTGAAGCGCGGGTCGGTGAGGTCGGCGAGGCCGCGGCGCAGCGCGATCAGCCGCCGGTGGAGCTCGAGGAGCTCCGCGTGGTGGCCGCCGGAGGGTTCCGACCAGTCGAGCTTCGATCGCCGGAACGTCTCCGGATCCTGCGGGTCCGGCACGTCGTCGGGGTTCCAGCCCATCCTGGCGAACTCCTCGATGCGCCCCTTCGCGGTGGCCTCGCCCAGGTCGTGCTCCGGGTGCGAGGTGAAGAACTGCCACGGCGTGCTCGCGCCCCACTCCTCGCCCATGAAGAGCATCGGGGTGAACGGCGTCATGAGGTTCAGCACGGCGCCGACGGCGAGCCGGGCTGGGGAGAGGGTCTGCGAGAGCCGGTCGCCCGCCGCGCGGTTCCCGATCTGGTCGTGGTCCTGCGCGAAGGTGACGAGCCGCCCGGTCGGCATGGTGAGGCGGTCGATCGGCCGCCCGTGGTGCCGCTCGCGGAAGCTCGACCAGGTCCCGTCGTGCACGAACCCGTGGGTCATCGCGCGGGCGAGCACCGAGAGCCCGGCGAAGTCCTCGTAGTAGCCGGTCGTCTCGCCGGTGAGCGCGACGTGCAGCGCGTGGTGGTAGTCGTCGCTCCACTGGGCGTCGAGCCCGTACCCGTGCGCCTCCCTGGAGGTGATGAGCCGCGGATCGTTCATGTCCGACTCGGCGATCAGCGTGAGCGGACGGCCCTGGTGCGCGGACAGCGCGTCGACCTCGATCGCGAGCTGCTCCAGCACGTGCTGCGCGCGGTGGTCGACGAGCGCGTGCACCGCGTCGAGCCGCAGCCCGTCGACGTGCATGTCCGACAGCCACATCAGCGCGTTGTCGACGATGTACCGGCGCACCTCGTCGGAGCCCGGACCGTCGAGGTTGATCGACGTGCCCCAGGTGTTCGAACCGCCCTCGGAGAGGTAGGGCCCGAACTCGGGGAGGTAGTTGCCGGAGGGGCCGAGGTGGTTGTAGACCACGTCCTGGATCACGGCCAGGCCCCGGGCGTGCGCCGCGTCGACGAACCGCTGGTACGCCTCCGGGCCCCCGTAGGTCTCCTGCACCGCGTACCAGAGCACGCCGTCGTAGCCCCAGTTCCACCGCCCGTTGAACGCGTTGACGGGCAGCACCTCGACGTGGGTGACCCCGAGCTCGACGAGGTGGTCGAGGCGGTCGATCGCCGAATCGAGGGTGCCGTCCGGGGTGAAGGTGCCGATGTGCAGCTCGTAGACCACCCCGCCGGCGAGCGGGCGGCCCGTCCAGGCCGCGTCCGTCCAGCCGAACGCGGTCGCGTCGAACCGCTGCGAGAGCTCGTGGACGCCGTCCGGCTGCCGCCGGGACCGCGGATCGGGTCGCGGGCTGCGCTCGTCGTCGACGAGGTAGCCGTACCGGGCGTCCGCCGGCACGTCGGCGACGTCGGGCGTCCACCACCCGTCGTCGCCACGCGTCATGGGGTGCGTCTCGTCCCCCAGCCGGAGCCGGAGGCGGGAGGGCTTCGGGGCCCAGACCGCGAGCGGATGCCGTTCGGTCACTGCAGGCCTCCCACTTCGATGAGGAGCGCGACGGGGTAGTGCTCGAGCACGTCCGCGACGCGCAGCACGCCACCGGGGTAGTCGCGCCCGGTCAGCACGTCGAGCACCGGCGCGCTGCCGACGTCGAGTGTCGTGTCGCCCCAGCCGCCGCGCTCGGCGAGCCCGACCGGCAGCCGCGTCGCGAGGGCGATCGCGCCGCCGCGGTCGAACGCGACGAGGTGGTCGGCCGCGTGGCCGGTCGCCGTGAGCGGGACGTAGTCGGTGAACAGCTCGGGCCGGTCGCGGCGCAGACGCAGCGTCTTCGCGACCACGAGCAGCTTCGCGGCGCCCGTCTCGTCGATGTCCGGCAGCGCGCCGGCGTCGATCTGGGCCAGGAGCTCGCGACGCTTCGCGAAATCGACGGGGCGGCGGTTGTCCGGATCGACGAGGCTCTGCTCCCACAGCTCACTGCCCTGGTACACGTCCGGCACCCCGGGCGCTGCGAGCTGCAGCAGCTTCATGGACAGCCCGTTCGACCACCCCGCCGGGTTGAGGCGGGTCGCGATCCGCTCGATGAGCTCCGCGACCGTCTCGTCGTCGTAGACCGCATCCACCGCGGCGGCGAGGCGCTTCCCGAACTCCTCGTCCGGGTCGGTCCAGCTCGTCGAGACGCCGGCCTCCTTGGACGCCTTCTCGGCGTAGGCCTGCAACCGGTCGCGCTCGATGGGCCACGCGCCGACCGTGGACTGCCAGAGCAGGTCGGCGAAGGCGGGGTCGCCGAAACCGTTGATGCGCTCGAGCGTCGCCAGCGCGTCGGCCCATTCCTTCGGGGCCTCGCTCAGCACGTCGATGCGGGCCCTGACGTCCTCGCCGCGCTTCGTGTCGTGGGTGGTGAGCGTCGTCATCGCGGCCGGCCACGCGGCCTGGCGTGCGGCCTGCCGCTCGTGGAAGCGCTCGGGCGACTCCGCGAACACGTCCGGATCGCCGCCGACCTCGGTCAGGCTGGCGAGCCGGGTGAAGCGGTAGAAGGCGCTGTCCTCGACGCCCTTGGCCATGACCATCCCGCTCGTCTGCTGGAAGCGCAGCGCGACCGCGGTGGACGGGTCCCGGAGGAGGCGGGAGGCGGCCTCCAGCTCGTCGGCGAGATCCGGTCGCCGGCGCTTCGCGTCCGCGACCGCGGCGTCGAGCGCCTCGACCCCGTGCGGGAGGTAGCTGCGGTACACGGGGAAGCAGGTGAGCAGCTCGGCGAACGCGTCCGCGAGGCGCTCCTGGTCCACGTCCGCCAGGCCGGCCGTGCGCACGAGGCGCAGCACCTCGGAGTGCAGGATGCCGTCCGCGACCTCGCGCTTCGTGGTGTGGATCAGCGCCTTCCAGTCGATCGGGCCGTCGAGCCTGGCGGCGAGCACGGTGAGCGGTCCTTCGCCCGCCGGGTCGATGAGCACCCGGTCGAAGTCGCCGAGCGCGTCGTAGCCGGTCGTGCCCGCGGTCGCCCAGTCGTCCTGCAGCGCCTCGTCGCCCTCGAGGATCTTCTCGACGAGCACGTACCGGCCCCCCGTCGCCTCGGCGAGCGCGTCGAGGTACCCCTTCGGGTCGGCGAGCCCGTCAGGATGGTCGATCCGCAGGCCGTCCGCCAGCCCGTCCCGGACCCAGCCGAGGATCGTGCGGTGGGAGGCGTCGAACACCTCCGGCACCTCCACCCGGATGCCGGCGAGCGTGTTCACCGCGAAGAACCGGCGGTAGTTCAGGTCGAAGTCCGCGCGGCGCCAGTCGATGAGCTCGTAGTGCTGCCGCGCGTGCACCGTCCGGGCGTCGGCCCCGTCGTCCGCGGTCCCGGGCGCGATCGGGTACTCGTTGTCGAAGTAGACGACCCGGTCGCCGCGGATGCGGAGGTCCGTGAGCGCGTCGGCGCTGCCGAGCACGGGGATCCGGAGCTTGCCGCCGCCGAAGTCCCAGTCGATGTCGAACGCGTCCGCGTACCGCGAGGAGCGACCGTGGGTCAGCACGTCCCACCACCACGCGTTCCTCGCCGGGGTCGCCACGCCCATGTGGTTCGGCACGATGTCGATGAGGACGCCGAGCCCCTTCGCGTGCGCGGCTCCCGCGGCCTCCACGAGCCCTTCGTCGCCGCCCCGTGCCGGGTCGACCCGGTCGTGGGAGATCACGTCGTACCCGTGATCGGAGCCCGGCTCGGCCTCGAGCAGCGGCGACAGGTACACCCAGTCGGCGCCGAGGTCGGCGAGGTAGTCGGTCAGCTCCGCGACCGAGTGCAGGTCGAACGCGCCGGTCACCTGCACGCGGTAGGTGGAGACGGGGGAGGGGGTGGAGGGGTCGCTCACGGTCCTGCTTCTACTTCTTGTCGGGCTTGATGGTGGAAGCGACCTGCGCCGCGATCTGCCCGGTGGCGGTCGAGTTCGCGAGGACCGCGAGGGACGCTGCGACGGAGTGGTCGGGCTCGAGCTCGACCGCCTGGTGCGCCTGCAGCACGACGAGGGACCGCGCGTCGAGCATCAGCTGGTTGCCCGCCTTGAGCGGCCCGCGGTCGGTGTTCCTCCCGCTCGTGTCCACGACGACGTCCCAGGAGGTGCCGTACGTGCGCGACGGCAGCTTGCAGCGCACGGTGTCGTCCGCGGCGCTGAAGTACAGGAGGAAGTCGACGTCGACCACGTACTCGCCGCGCGCGTCCCGGTCCCGCAGGCCCTGACCGTTCAGGAACACCCCGACCGCTCGACCGAACCCGCTGTCCCAGTCGTCGGGCTGCATCTCCGTGCCGTCGGGGCGCAGCCACACGATGTCCCGCTTCGGTGCCCCCTCCTCGCTGCGGCGCGGGCGGCCGTCGAAGAACCGGGCCCTGCGGAAGATGGGGTGCTCGCGGCGGAGCCGGGAGACGGCCGCGGTGAACTCGATGAGCGGCTGGTCCGCGAGGTCCCAGTGCACCCAGGAGATCTCGTTGTCCTGCGCGTACGTGTTGTTGTTGCCGTGCTGGGTGCGCCCGAGCTCGTCGCCGTGGAGCAGCATCGGCACGCCCTGGCTGAGCAGCAGCGTCGCGATGAAGTTGCGCTGCTGCTTCGCGCGGAGCGTCAGCACCTTCCGGTCGTCGGTGTCCCCCTCCACCCCGCAGTTCCAGGAGCGGTTGTGCGACTCGCCGTCGTTCCCGTTCTCGCCGTTCGCCTCGTTGTGCTTCTCGTTGTAGGAGACGAGGTCGCGGATCGTGAAGCCGTCGTGCGCGGTGACGAAGTTGATGGAGGCGACGGGACGGCGGCCGTCGTTCTCGTAGAGATCCGCGGAGCCCGTGATGCGGGCGGCGAACTCGCCGAGCGTCGAGGGCTCGCCGCGCCAGAAGTCGCGGACGGTGTCGCGGTACTTCCCGTTCCACTCGGTCCACTGGGGAGGGAAGTTGCCGACCTGGTAGCCGCCGGGGCCGATGTCCCACGGCTCGGCGATCAGCTTCACCTGGCTGACGATCGGGTCCTGCTGCACGAGCTCGAAGAAGGTCGACAGCCGGTCGACCTCGTAGAACTCCCGCGCGAGCGTCGCGGCGAGATCGAAGCGGAAGCCGTCCACGTGCATCTCGGTGACCCAGTAGCGCAGCGAGTCCATGATCAGCTGCAGCGCGTGCGGGTGCCGGACGTTCAGCGAGTTCCCCGTGCCGGTGTAGTCCATGTAGAACCGCTTGTCGTCGTCGACGAGGCGGTAGTACGCGGCGTTGTCGATGCCGCGCATCGACAGGGTCGGCCCGAGGTGGTTGCCCTCCGCGGTGTGGTTGTAGACGACGTCGAGGATCACCTCGATCCCCGCGTCGTGCATCGTCCTCACCATCGACTTGAACTCCTGCACCTGCTGCCCGAGCTGCCCGGCGGAGGCGTACTCGTTGTGCGGCGCGAAGAAGGCGACGGTGTTGTACCCCCAGTAGTTGCGGAGGCCCTTGTCGAGGAGCGTCGAGTCCTGCACGAACTGGTGCACGGGCATCAGCTCGATGGCGGTGGCGCCGAGCTTCTGCAGGTGCTCGATGACGTGGGGGTTGGCGAGTCCCGCGTACGTGCCGCGCTCCTCCTCCGGCACGTCCGGGTGCAGCTCCGTGAGCCCCTTCACGTGCGCCTCGTAGATGAGGGTCTCGTTGTACGGGGTCTTCGGCGGCCGGTCGCCGCTCCAGTCGAAGAACGGGTTCACGACCACCCCGAGCATCACGTGCGCCGCGGAGTCGTCGTCGTTGAAGGAGTCCGGGTCGCCGAACGTGTACGAGAACAGCGCCTGATCCCAGTCGTAGGCGCCGACGGTGGCCTTCGCGTACGGGTCGAGCAGCACCTTGCTCGGGTTGCAGCGCAGCCCTTCGCTCGGCTCGTATGGGCCGTGCACGCGGTAGCCGTAGCGCTGCCCCGGCTGGATCTGGGGCAGGTAGGCGTGCCACACGTGGGCGTCGACGTCGATGAGGTCGACCCGGGTCTCGGTGCCGTCCTCGTCGAACAGGCACAGCTCGACGCGCTCCGCGACCTCCGAGAAGAGGGCGAAGTTGGTACCGCTCCCGTCGAACGTCGCGCCGAGGGGATAGGCGGTGCCGGGCCAGGTCTGCAAGGAGTCTCCTTCGTGGCGGGGGCGCATGGTCGGCGACGAGGGTATCGGCGGTGCCCTTGAAGATCCGAGCGCTACCGTGCGGACATGAGTTCGCTGCCGGTCCGTCTCGCGGACACGATGAAGCAGTTCGGCGTGCACGTCGCCTACGGCGAGGAGCGCGAGGTCGAGGGCACCACGCTCCTGCCGGTGGCGCTCGTCACCTTCGGGTTCGGCGCAGGCGGGGATGACGAGGACAACGGGGGAGGTGGAGGCGGCGGCTCCGTGATCCCCGTCGGCGCGTACGTCGGCGACAGCCTGGGGGTGCGCTTCCAGCCGAACCCCGTCGCGCTCGCCGCGGTCGCGATCCCGCTCGTGTGGGTGTCGGGCAAGGCGCTCGCGCGGATCGTGAAGGCGTTGAAGCGCTAGGTGCCGGCTCGGGGTCGCGCCGCGATCGCCGGCGTCGGTGCCGCGTCCGCGGCGCTCGGCGCGGGTGAGCTCACGGCGGCGGTGTTCCACGCCACCGCGAGCCCGCTGCTCTCGGTGGGCTCGCTCGTCGTCGACCTCACACCGCCGTTCCTGAAGACGGCGGTGATCGCGGCGTTCGGTACCGGCGACAAGCCGTTCCTGATCGCCGTGCTGCTCGTGCTGGTGCTCGCGCTCGGCGCCGTCGCCGGGCTCGCCCAGGCGTGGCGCCCTCCTGCCGGCGTGCTGCTGGTGGTGCTGGCGGGCGTCGTGGCCGTGGGAGCGGCGATCACGAGGACCGGGGCGACACCGGTCGACGCGGCGCCCTCGATCGTCGCCGCGGTCGTCGGCGGCGCCGTGCTCGCGCGCCTGGTCCGCACGATCCCGACGCAGGGGCGCAGAGCGTTCCTGCGCGGCGCGCTGGTCTCGACCGTGCTCGGCGTCGTCGCGGGTGCCGGTGCGCGGGCGCTGACCGCCGGGCAGCGGGGCACGCAGCAGGCGATCGACGCGGTGCGGCTCCCGACCCCGACGGCGACCGTCCCGCCTCCGGCCGCCGCGGACTCCTTCGACGTGCAGGGGCTCACCCCGCTCGTCACCGCGAACGCGGACTTCTACCGCATCGACATCGCGCTCTCACCGCCCGCGGTCGATGTCGGCTCGTGGCGCCTCGAGGTGACCGGCGAGGTCGAGCGGCCGTTCTCGCTCAGCTACCGCGAGCTGGCCGCCCTCCCGATGCATGAAGCGCCGACCACGCTGATGTGCGTGTCGAACGAGGTCGGCGGCACCCTGAACGGCACGGCCGTGTGGCTCGGCACCTCCGTCCGCGACCTGCTCGCGAGGGCGCGGCCGAAGGCGGGCGCGGACATGGTGCTCTCCTCCGGTGCGGACGGCTTCACGGCGAGCACGCCGCTCGCCGTCCTGCAGGATCCGGGGCGCGACAGCCTGCTCGCGATCGGGATGAACGGCGAGGCGCTGCCGCAGCTGCACGGGTTCCCCGTCCGCATGGTCGTGCCCGGCCTGTACGGCTACGTCTCGGCGACGAAGTGGCTGACGCGCCTCGAGGTGACGCGGTTCGATCGCGCCACCGCGTACTGGACGACCCGCGGGTACAGCGCGCAGGCGCCCGTCAAGGTGTCGAGCCGCATCGACCGCCCGCAGACCGCCACGCCGGCCGGCATCGTGACCGTGGCCGGGGTTGCGTGGGCGCAGCACACCGGGATCGCCCGCGTGCAGCTGCAGATCGACGGCGGGCCGTGGCGGGATTGCGAGCTGGCGGGGGACTGGTCGGTCGACGTCTGGCGGCAGTGGCGCTACCGCTGGCAGGCGGACCGGGGCAGCCACGTCCTCCGGGTGCGCGCGACCGACGCGACCGGACTGGTCCAGACCGCCAGGCAGACGCCGGAGGCGCCGAACGGCGCGACCGGTCTGCACACGGTCCAGGTCTCCATCACCTGACGCTATGGTGGGCCCGACACGGGAGTCCGGTGAGCCGGGCTGAGAGGAAGCTGCTCCAAGCTTCGACCGTGGGGACGGCCGCGAGACCGGACCCCGCACCTGATCCGGATCATGCCGGCGCAGGGAGACTCTTCACACCGCCCGTGCTCGCATCGAAAGACGGGCACCATGACCAGCACCACCCCCACGACCGCTCCGCGGCGGTCCCTCTCCTGGCGCGTCGTCGACATCGTCGTCGCCAGCGTCGTCGCCGTCGCCTGCTCGGTGATCTTCCTCGCCTGGATCCCGCTGTCCGCCGGCCCCACCACCCTGCTCAAGCCGTTCCTGCCCGGTGTCCAGGGGATCCTGAACGGCCCCTGGCTGATCGCGGGCCCGCTCGCGGGGCTCATCGTGCGCAAGCCGGGCGCGGCCGTCTACGCCGAGTTCGTCGCGGCCGCGATCGAGCTGCTCGTCCTGCCCGCGTACGGCGCGAGCGTGCTCCTCTCCGGTGTCGTGCAGGGCCTCGGCGCCGAGCTCGTGTTCGCCGTCCTCGCCTATCGCGCGTTCGGTCCCGTGGTGGCGCTGCTCTCCGGAGCCGCCGCCGGACTCGCCGAGACGTTCCTCGACGTGCCCGTCTACTACGGCGGAGGGACCGCCGAGTTCTGGCTCGTCTACGGGATCACGACGATCGTGTCCGGTGCGGTGATCGGGCTCGTGTGCGCGCCGCTCGTGCGCGCGATCGCGGCCACCGGTGTGCTCGACCGCTTCGCGAGCGGCCGCGCCGCTCGACGAGCGGTGTGACCGCCGCGCGCATCGAGGCGCGCGGCTGGGGATGGCGCCACGGCGGCCGCCTCGCCTGGGCCGTGCGGGACCTCGACCTCACCGTCGAACCCGGTGAGCGCGTGCTGCTGCTCGGCGCATCCGGCAGCGGCAAGTCCACGCTGCTCGCCGCGCTCGCCGGCGTGCTCGGCGACGATCAGGGCGAGGAGACGGGCGAGCTGACGGTGGGCGGCGCACGGCCGGCCGCCGGTCGGGCGGGGTTCGTGCTGCAGGACCCGGAGTCGCAGGTGATCCTCCCGCGCGTGGGCGACGACGCCGCGTTCGGCGCGGAGAACCTGGGCGTCCCCGTCGACGAGATCCACCGCCGCGTCCCGGCTGCGCTCGCCGAGGTCGGGCTGGACGTGCCGCTGCACGCGGAGGCCGGCGCCCTGAGCGGCGGCCAGAAGCAGCGCCTCGCGCTCGCCGGGGTGCTCGCGATGCGGCCGGGGCTGGTGCTGCTCGACGAACCCACCGCCAACCTCGACCCGGCCGGGGTGGAGGAGGTGCGGGACGCGGTCGTCCGCGCCGCCCGCACCTCCGGCGCGACGCTGGTGGTGGTGGAGCACCGGGTCGCGACCTGGCTGGCGCACGTGGACCGCGTGGTCGTGCTCGGGCCGGACGGCGTGCTCGCCGACGGCCCGGCGCGGGCGGTGCTCGAGGCGGAGGGCGCCGCGCTCGCCGCCGCGGGCGTGTGGGTGCCGGGGTACGACCCCGTCGTCGACGTGGCTGCCGCGGCGGGGGAGGCGCTCATCCGCTCCGAGTCCCTGGTCGTCGGACGCGGGCGCCCGGTCGCATCCGTCGGCGAGCTGGCGATCGACGGCGGCCTGCTCACCGCGGTCACGGGTCCGAACGGCGCAGGCAAGACCACGCTCGCCCTGACGCTCGGCGGTCTCCTGCCGCCGGTCGCGGGGCGCGTCGGCCCGACGCACGCGCTCGCGGGCGGCCTGCGCGGCGAGCCGGTGCGGTGGCGCTCCCGCGACCTGCTCACCCGGATCGCGGTCGTCTTCCAGTCCCCGCAGCACCAGTTCCTCGCCCCCACCGTGCGGGCGGAGCTGGGGGTCGGCCTCCGCGCGCTCCGGGTCCCGGAGGCGCGGCGCGAGGCCCGGGTGGAGGAGCTGCTCGACCGGCTCGGGCTGACCGCGCTCGCGGAGGCGAACCCGTTCACGCTCTCCGGGGGGCAGCAGCGGCGCCTGTCGGTGGGGAGCGCACTGGCCGCTGCGCCCCGGCTGGTGGTGCTCGACGAGCCCACGTTCGGTCAGGACGCACGCTCCTGGGCAGGGCTGGTCGGGCTGCTCGCGGATGTGGTCGCGGACGGCACCGGGGTGACGGCGGTGACCCACGACCCGCTGCTCGCCGCCGCGGCGCACCGCACCGTCCGGGTCGGCGGCAGGAGCGAGGTCGCCGCATGATCCGGGTCGCCCGGGTGAACCCGCTCACCGCGATCGGGGTCGTGCTGCTCGTGGACCTCGTGCTGCTGCTCAGCCTCGACGCCGTGACCGCCGCCGCGGCGATCGTGCTCACCGCGCTCTTCGTCCCGCTCGCGGGGCTGCCGCTGCGGCGACTCGCGGGCCGCACGGCCGCGGTGGCCGGCGCCTCCCTGCTCGTCGCCGTCACGGTCGTGCTCTACGGGCGGACCTCCGGCGCCGTGTACCTGTCCTTCGGCCTCGCGGAGGTGAGTCAGGGCTCGATCGCGCTCGCCGTCGCGACCGCGCTCCGTCTGATCGCCGTCGCGCTGCCCGCGGTCGTGCTGCTCACCGACCTCGACGCGACCCGCCTGGCCGACGCGCTCGGGCAGCGGCTGCACCTCCCGGACCGGTTCGTGCTCGCCGGCCTCGCCGGGGTCAGGCTGTTCGAGGTGCTCGGGGACGACTGGCGCACGATCGCGCTCGCCCGCAGGGCCCGCGGCGTCGGCGACCGAGGGCGGATCCGGCGGTTGCCCGGCCAGACCTTCGCGCTGCTCGTCGTCGCGATCCGCCGCGCCGTCGCGCGCGCGACGGGGATGGAGGCGAGGGGGCTCGGCGCACCGGGCCCGCGGACCTGGTCGCGTCCGTCGACCTTCGGCGGCGCGGACCTCGTGGCGCTGCTCGCGGGGCTCGCCGTCGCAGGCGGCGCCGTGGCGGTCGGCCTGGCTGCAGGCACCTACCGGTTCGTGTTCGTCGCATGAGCCCCGTCGCCGCGCTGCAGGAGGCGCTCGCCGCGCTGCGGCGCGGGCCGAGCCCGACGGTGCTCGTCGACGGTCGCAGCGGGTCCGGCAAGACGACCTTCGCCGCGACCCTCGCCGCCCGCGGTCGCGCGACCCTCGTGCGGCTCGACGACGTCTATCCCGGCTGGGACGGGCTGGACGCCGCGTCGACGGCGACCGTCGCCGGCCTGCTCGCGCCGCGCGCTGCCGGCGTCCCTCCGGCCATCCGGCGGTGGGACTGGGAGGCCGACCGGCCTGCCGGCGTGCGGCGGCTGCGGCCGGCCGGACCCCTGGTGGTGGAGGGGTGCGGTGCCCTCTCGCGGGCCTCCCGTCGGTTCGTCGCGCTCACGATCTGGGTGGAGCTGCCCGGGCCGGAGCGCCGGGTCCGGGCGCTCGCGCGCGACGGCGCCGCCTACGCCCCGCACTGGGAGCGCTGGAGCCGCCAGGAGCGACGGTTCATCGCCAGGGAGGACCCGCGCTCCGCGGCCGACCTGCTGGTCGACGGCCGCGAGTTCCCATGGCGGGCGTTCAGCGCTCCTGCGGCGGATCCTCACTATCCTCGGACGCCATGAGCGACACCCCCACCGAACGCGCCAAGTACGTCGCGGAGTACCTCGACGGTCCGCTGGAGGGCACCACCGAGCACCGCTACCTGGAGAACGGCGAGATCGAGCAGCGGGTCACCCAGTACGCGCTGGTCGACGGCACCGATGCGATGTTCGAGTACGTCGCCGGCGAGACGCGGGAGCTGAACGGCGAGCACTACGTCAAGTACTCGTTCGACCAGAAGGACAGCGACCCCCTGCAGGGCCAGGCCGACCCCGACGAGGAGTCGAAGCACCTCTGACGCCGGAGGGCTACGCCCAGCCGAGGTCGTGGAGGCGGTCGTCGTCGAGGCCGAAGTAGTGGCCGATCTCGTGCACGAGCGTCGTCCGGATCTCGGTCCGGAGCTCGTCGAGCGAGTCGACCGAGGCGAGGTGCGGGAGCCGGAAGACCACGATCCGGTCGGGCAGCTCCCCGAAGCCGTACTGCCCGCGACGGGTGAGAGCCACCCCGTCGTACCGCCCCAGGAGGTCCTCGCCGTCGGCGGGCGCGTCCTCGACCACGAACGCGACGTTCTCGAGCCCGTCGACGACGTCGTCGGGCAGGGCGTCGAGCTGCTCCTCGACGATCCGTTCGAACTCCTCGGCGGACAGCTGGATCGGCACCGCTCGATCTTCGCCGAAGCGGCGCTTCAGCGCAGCGAGGCGGCGACGAGTTCGCCGATGAGCACCGCCGCGAGGGCGGGGCCCCGGAGGGGGACGGTCGGCAGGATCGAGGTGTCGGCGACGCGGAGGCCGGACACGCCACGCACGCGCCCGATCTCGTCCACCGGCCCCGGCGCGCCGTCTGGGAGGCGGAACGGCACGGTCGCGCAGGTGTGCAGCGCCGTGCCGAGCCGGGCGAGGACCCATTCGTCGAGTGCCCGGTCGTCCTGCAGCGTCGGGCGGTCCACGTGCAGGAGCGCGGCCCCCGGGATCCGGGAGACGACGTCCGCCGCCGTCCGCACTCCGGCCCGCAGCCGATCCCTCGCCCCCTCGTCGAGGTAGCCGAACTCGATCCTCGCGGGCGTCGCGGGATCCGCCGACCGGATGCGCAGCCGTCCCGTCGGCGTCGACGGATGCGCCGAGATCAGGAGCGGCAGCGGGTCGCCTGCCTGGTCCGCGCCGCCCATGAGGGCGGCCATCGGCCGGAGGGACTGCAGCACCTCCACCCCGTCGGCGGTGTGCAGGGCGGCCCCCATCCACGCCCCGACCGGTCGTGGCGCGGGTTCGGGTGGGCGCCACTCGAGCACGACCTGCGGGTGATCGCCGAAGGCGGCGCCGACGCCCGGCGCATCCACCTCGACCGGGACGCCGGCGTCCAGCAGCACGGTCGCCGGGCCGATCCCGGACCGCTGGAGGAGCGCGGGCGACGCGAGCGCGCCCGCGGCGAGCACGACGAGGTCGCCGTCGACGGATGTGCCGGACTCGAGTTGCACGCCGATCGCGCGGCTCCGCGCGATCCGGACCCGGGAGACCGCGGCGCCGCCCAGCACGGTGAGGTTCGGGCGGCCGATCGCCCAGAGCAGGTGGGTGAGCGCCGTGCTCCAGCGCACACCGTCGATCGCGTTCGACGGCACCGGCCCGACCCCGGGTGCGCCCTCGTCGTTCTTGTCGGCCTCCACCGGATGACCGGCGTCCAGAGCGGCGTCGACGAAGGCGGCGGCGGCCGGTGCGTCCAGCCGACCCCGACGCACCGGCACGGGCCCGCGGTCGCCGTGCACGGGGGAGGCGCCGAGATCGAGGTCCCGCTCGAGGGCGAGCAGTGCAGGGAGCACGCGGTCCCAGGACCACAGTGCATCGCCGTCCGCCGACCACCGGTCGAAGTCCGTGCGCCGCGGCCGCACGAACGCGGCGCCGTTCGTCGCGGTCGACCCGCCGAGCGTCCGTCCGCGGGACACGCGCCAGTCGCGGTCCGCCGTCAGCCGAGCCGGGTACCACCAGCTCGACGGATCGCCCGCCCGGGCCCCGGGCACGCGGCCCGCGTCGAGCAGCGCCGTCGGGATCCGGGCGAGGTCCTGCGGGGCCGGGCCGGCCTCGAGCAGCAGCACGCACCGGCTCGGGTCCTCGGACAGCCGGGCGGCGAGCACCGCTCCCGCCGTGCCGCCTCCCACGACGATGACGTCGTATCCCGTCACGCGCCCGCCACGCCTCCGAACGCATCGCCGAGGTCGTCGAGCGCCTCCGCGAGCAGATCCGTCAGCACGGCGTCCGGCACGAGCAGCCAGCGCTCGTACGCCGCGATCGACACCGCGAGGTACGTGTACGCGATCGTCTTGGGCACGAGGTCGTCCGGATCGAGGCCGAGCCGGCTCGCGACGAATCCGGCCACCGCCTGCCGCCACGCGGCGAACCGCAGGGTCGAGTGCCCCACCAGCGTCGGCACCGTGAGCAGGAGCGTCATCCGCTGCCGGTGGTAGGAGACCTCGACGTCCGGGAACTCGTTGAAGCGCAGCACCGCGTCGCGGATCGCCTGCCGCAGCGGCACGTCGGGCGGCAGCGCCATGAGGTGGTCGCGCATGGCCGCGATGAGCCCGTCGAAGTCGCCCCACGGCAGGTCGTTCTTCGACGAGAAGTAGCGGAAGAAGGTCCGCCTGCCGATCCCGGCCGCCTCCGCGATGTCGTCCACCGTCGTGGCGTCGAAGCCGTTGCGGATGAACAGCTCGAGCCCGATGTGGCTGAGCTCCGCGACCGTGGTGACCGGCTGTCGTCCGAGTCTCTGAGGGGTTTCAGGGCGAACCGGATCGTCGCTCACACCGTTCCCCCTTTCCATCGGCACCCGGTGTCATTAGTCTGCCGAGTGGTCGCCCGGCGATCGCCGGACGGACGTCAGTGTTGCCGAACCGTCGTAGGAGGAGCGTCCCATGAACGAACCCGAATCGTCTGCCCCGGAGGACCTGAGCACCGTCATCGAGCAGGACGACCTGGTCGAAGAGGTGTCGATCGACGGCATGTGCGGCGTCTACTGATGCCGGCGGGTGCGTTCGATCTGGACCGCGCCTGGCGCGTCCACCCGCGGGTCTCGATCCGTCCTGAGCCCTTCGGGGCGCTCGTCTACCACTTCGAGACGCGGAAGCTGTCGTTCCTGAAGGAGCGGTTGCTGCTGTCGGTGGTGGAGGGGCTGGACGGGGTTAGGACCGCCAGGGAGGTGTGCCGGGCGGCCGGTGTGCCGGGGGACCAGGAGGCGCGGTACGGGCGGGCGCTCGGTGCCCTCGCGGCCTCCTCGATGCTGGTCGAGGTCGCACCGGCCGAGGTGGCGGCGTGACCGCGGTGCTGCCGGCGCCGCCGCCGGTGCAGCCCCAGCGGTTGGTGGACCTGTTCGAGTACGGGCTGGACGCACCGATCTGTCTGACGTGGGAGCTGACGTACGCCTGCAACCTCTCCTGCGTGCACTGCCTGTCGAGCTCGGGGCGGCGTGATCCGCGGGAGCTGACGACGGAGGAGGCCAAGGGCGTCATCGACGAGCTGGAGCGGATGCAGGTCTTCTACGTGAACATCGGCGGTGGCGAGCCGACGGTGCGTCCCGACTTCTGGGAGCTCCTGGACTACGCCACCGCGCATCACGTGGGCGTGAAGTTCTCCACCAACGGGGTGAAGATCACGCCGGAGGTCGCAGCCCGGCTCGCCGCGAACGACTACGTCGACGTGCAGATCTCGCTGGACGGAGCCACGGCGGAGGTGAACGATCCGATCCGGGGCCCGAAGTCGTACGAGACCGCGCTGCGGGCGCTGCAGCACCTCTCCGACGCCGGGATGAAGAACTTCAAGATCTCGGTGGTCTGCACGCGGCAGAACATCCCGCAGCTCGACGAGTTCAAGGCGATCGCCGACCGGTTCGGTGCGCAGCTGCGCCTCACCCGCCTCCGCCCCTCCGGGCGCGGCGCGGACGTGTGGGACGACCTGCATCCGGAGCCCGCGCAGCAGCGCATGCTCTACGACTGGCTCGTCGCGCACGGCGACGGCGTGCTGACCGGGGACTCGTTCTTCCACCTCTCCGCGTACGGGCAGGCGCTGCCAGGGCTGAACCTGTGCGGGGCCGGCCGGGTCGTGTGCCTCATCGACCCGGTGGGGGACGTGTACGCGTGCCCGTTCGCGATCCACGACGAGTTCAGGGCGGGCAACATCCGCGCCGAGGGCGGATTCGCCCGGGTCTGGCGGGAGTCCGAGCTGTTCCTGAAGCTGCGGGAGCCGCAGTCCGGGGGCGCGTGCTCCTCGTGCGCCTTCTTCGACACCTGCAAGGGCGGCTGCATGGCCGCGAAGTTCTTCACCGGGCTGCCGCTCGACGGCCCGGACCCGGAGTGCGTGCAGGGCTACGGGGAGCAGGCGCTGCTCAAGGTCAAGGACCAGAAGAACGCCCTGCCGAAGTCCTCGATCGACCACACCCACCAGGGCGCAAGGCCGCCGAAGAACGGGATGGGGCCCATCCGGCTGACCTTGTCGCGGCGAGACGGCACGGTGGCGCTGACGCCCGCCGACTGCGAGGAGGACCCCTTGGCGGGCTTCGCCGCCCGCTAGCACCGCATGACCCATCGGGGCCCGCACGAGGCGGCCCCGCGACCGATCACGCCCGCGCGCGCACCGCACGGCACCGGCCCACGAGCCGGCGGAACGAGAGGACAGGAAGAAGGCCATCCCCATGGCGGGACGGGTGGAAGGCAAGGTCGCCTTCATCACAGGAGCGGCACGCGGACAGGGCAGGAGCCACGCGATCCGGCTCGCGCAGGAGGGCGCCGACATCATCGCGGTCGACGCGGCGGAACCGATCGAGGGGATGGACCGGTTCTACCCCGGTGCCTCGCAGGCGGACCTCGACGAGACGGTGCGGCAGGTCGAGGCGCTCGATCGGCGGATCGTCGCCCGGAAGGCGGACGTCCGCGACTACGCCGCCCTGAAGTCGGCGCTCGACGACGGGGTGGCCGAGCTCGGGCACGTCGACGTCGTCAGCGCGAACGCCGGCATCTTCCAGTTCGGGGACAAGACGGAGGAGGTCGCCGACGACGACTGGGACACCGTCAACGACATCAACGCGAAAGGGGTGTGGCACACCGCGAAAGCGGCGATCCCGCACCTGAAGGCGCAGGGCACGGGCGGCTCGATCGTGCTCACCAGCTCGACCGCCGGGCTCATGGGCACGCCGAACGTCGCCGCCTACACGGCGAGCAAGCACGCGGTCGTCGGCATCATGCGGACGCTCGCGCTCGAGCTCGCACCCTTCTCCATCCGGGTGAACACGGTGCACCCGACGGGGGTGAACACGCAGATGATCCGGAACGAGGCGACCTACCGCCTCTTCCTCCCCGATACGCCGCACCCGACCGACGAGCAGGCGGAGGAGGTGTTCCGGACCACGAACGCCCTCCCCGTGCCGTGGGTCGAGCCGGTCGACATCTCGAACGCCGTGCTCTTCCTCGCATCCGACGAGTCGCGGTACATCACCGGTCTCGAGCTCAAGGTCGACGCCGGCTACACGCTGAAGTAGAAGGAGAACAGGAACCATGCCAGGCAAGCTCGAGGGCAAGGTCGCCCTCATCTCCGGAGCCGCTCGCGGCCAGGGTCGCAGCCACGCGGTCCGTCTCGCCCAGGAGGGCGCGGACATCATCGCCTTCGACATTCTCGAGAAGCTCGATTTCTCCGTGGCGGAGGGCGCGACCGAGGCGGATCGCGACGAGACGATCCGCCAGGTCGAGGCGCTCGATCGCCGGATCCACTTCGAGCAGGCGGACGTCCGCGACTACGACGCCGTCAAGCGCGTCGTCGACGCAGGCGTCATGGAATTCGGGCGCCTCGACATCGTCAGCGCGAACGCGGGGATCAACCCCGAGCCGGCGACCGCCGAGGACATGCCGGACGCATCGTTCCGCACCACGGTCGACATCAACCTCGTCGGCGTGTGGCACACGGCGAAGGCTGCGATCCCGCACATCAAGGCGGGCGGCCGCGGCGGCTCGATCATCCTCACGAGCTCGGACGCCGGCCTGTTCGCGATGGCGAACATCGGCGGCTACGTCTCCGCGAAGCACGGCGTGGTCGGGTTGATGCGGACGCTCGCCCTCGAGCTGGGCCCGGACATGATCCGGGTCAATTCCATCCACCCGACGGTGGTGAACACCCCGATGGTGATGAACGAGGGCACCTACCGGCTGTTCCGGCCCGACGTGGAGAACCCGACTCAGGAGGACATGGCGGTCGCGGCGCAGGCGATCAACGTGCTGCCGATCCCGTGGGTCGAGGCGATCGACATCTCCAACGCCGTGCTGTTCCTCGCGTCGGACGACGCGCGCTACATCACCGGCGTCCCGCTGCCGGTGGACGCCGGCGCCGCGGTCAAGTGACCGCATCCCGATCACGACACGATACGAAGGAGAACGAGCAATGGGGCTTCTCGAAGGCAAGACCGTCCTCATCACCGGAGGATCCCGGGGCCAGGGCCGCGCGCACGCGCTGGTGAGCGCACGCGAGGGCGCCGACGTGATCATCGTCGACACCCTCGAGCAGATCGGATCCGTGGCGTACCCGATGGCGACGCAGGCCGACTTCGACGAGACGGTGAAGCAGGTGGAGGCCCTCGACCGCCGCATCCTGCCGCTCGTCGGGGACGTCCGGAAGCAGTCCGACCTCGACGACGCGGTTGCGAAGGGCATCGCCGAGTTCGGCAAGATCGACGCGCTCATCGCGAACGCCGGCATCTTCTCGCTCGCCCCCTCCTGGGAGCTCCCGGAGGAGTGGTGGGACGACATGATCGCGGTCAACCTCACCGGGGTCTGGAAGGCAGCCAAGGCGGTGCTGCCCCACATGATCGAGCGTCAGTCCGGGTCCATCGTGATGACCTCGTCGATCAACGGCCTCGAGCCGGGCGAGAACTACGTGCACTACTGCGCGGCCAAGTTCGGTGTCGTCGGCGTCATGAAGACGATCGCCCTCGAGGTCGCCAAGTACGGCATCCGGGTCAACGCGGTGCACCCCGGCGCGATCTTCACGCCCATGACCTCCTGGCAGGGCGCCTGGGACATGATGTCCGGCAAGCCCGCCGGCGAGGGCACGGAGGCCGACCTGATCGCCGCCGGCGGCTCCTTCCACGCGCTGAAGGGCGCGGGAATGCTCCAGCCCCACGTCATCGCCGACGCCGCGCTGTGGCTGAACTCCGACCTCGCCGCCGCGGTCACGGGCATCTCCGTGCCGGTCGACGGCGGTCACCTCCTGCAGCCCGGGTACAACCCGAACCCGGGGACCGAGCGGAACCCGCTCATCGCGGCGACCGGCATCGTCTGACCCATCGGGTGGCACAAGGACCGAACGAGAAGGAAGAAGCAGGACTCATGTCAGGAAGGGTCGAGGGCAAGGTCGCCCTCATCACCGGTGCCGCCCGCGGGCAGGGGCGCAGTCACGCGCTCCGACTCGCCCAGGAGGGCGCCGACATCATCGCGATCGACATCGCCGGGCCGCTGCCCGGGGTGCAGTACCCGTCGCCGACGCCGGAGGACCTCGCCGAGACGGTGCGACAGGTCGAGGCGCTCGACCGGCGCATCGTCGCCAAGCAGGCGGACGTCCGTGACCGGGCGGCGCTGAAGGCCGCCGTGGACGAGGGCGTCGCCGAGTTCGGCCGGCTCGACATCGTGGCGGCCAACGCGGGCATCTGCATCATCGCGGACTGGAAGGACACGACCGAGCAGATCTTCGACGACACGATCGCGACGAACCTCAAGGGGGTCTGGAACACGATCACCGCGACCGCGCCCCACCTCATCGCGGCGGGCGGCGGGTCGATGATCCTCACCAGCTCCGTCGCGGGCATCAAGGGGCTGCCGTTCCTCTCCGCGTACGTGACCGCGAAGCACGGCGTGGTGGGTCTCATGCGGGCCTTCGCCACCGAGCTCGCCGAGCATCACATCCGGGTCAACACGATCCACCCGACGGGGGTGGACACGCCGATGGGGCAGATGGACCCGAACCCGTTCGGGCCGCTCCTCGAGGCCCATCCGCAGCTCGGCGGGATGCTCGCGAACCTCTACCCGATCCAGGTCACCGAGCCGGTCGACCAGTCCAACGCGGTGCTGTTCCTCGCCTCCGACGAGTCGCGCTACATCACCTCGACGGAGCTGACGGTCGACGCCGGCGCGACCCAGTACTGATCCACGTCCCGCCGAAGGCGACGGGGAACGAAAGGAACGACACCATGGCAGGACAGCTCGAGGGCCGCGTGGCCTTCATCACCGGAGCCGCTCGCGGGCAGGGTCGCAGTCACGCGGTCCGGCTCGCGCAGGAGGGCGCCGACATCATCGCGATCGACCTCGCCGCACAGATCGACACCGTGCCCTATCCGATGGCGACGCCCGACGACCTCGCCGAGACGCAGCGGCAGGTGGAGGCGCTCGACCGGCGCATCGTCACGCGCGTCGCGGACGTGCGCGACCGCGACGCGCTGCAGGCCGCGTTCGACGCCGGCGTCGCCGAGCTCGGCGCGCCGACGATCGTGTCGGCGAACGCCGGCATCGCGCCGATGTCGGTGCGTCCGCAGGCGCAGGAGTGGCAGGACGTGATCGACGTCAACCTGACCGGCGTCTACCACACGGTCGAGGTGTCGAAGCAGGCGATGATCGACAGGGGCGAGGGCGGCGCGTACGTCCTCACCAGCTCGACGGCCGGCCTCGCGGGGATCGGCGGCAACACCCCGGGCGGCATCGGATACACGGCGGCCAAGCACGGCGTCGTCGGATTGATGCGCACGTACGCGAACACGCTCGCCCAGCACTCGATCCGCGTCAACACCGTCCATCCGACGGGGGTGAACACGCCGATGGTCGTGAACGACGTCATGCAGGAGTTCCTGCAGGCCGACCCGCAGATGGGGCAGGCCATGGCGAACGCGCTGCCGGTCGACCTGGTGCAGCCGGTCGACATCTCGAACGCGATCGTGTTCCTCGTCTCCGACGCGGGCCGCTACATCACCGGTGTGACCCTCCCGGTCGACGCCGGCTTCCTCAACAAGAAGTAAGGAGCACGACCATGGCAGGACGGGTCGAAGGCAAGGTCGCGTTCGTCACGGGCGCGGCCCGCGGGCAGGGACGCAGCCACGCGCTGCGGCTGGCTCAGGAGGGCGCGGACATCATCGCGGTGGACCTCGTCGACCAGATCGGGAGCGTGCCGTACGACATGGCTCGCCCGGCGGATCTCGAGGAGACGGTCCGGCAGATCGAGGCGCTCGACCGGCGGATCGTCGCCAAGAAGGCCGACGTGCGCGACTACGACGCGCTGAAGGGCGCGCTCGATGAGGGCGTCGCCGAGCTCGGGAAGCTCGACATCGTCTCCGCGAACGCCGGCATCTTCAGCTTCGGCACGATGGACGAGCTCTCGGAGACGGAGTTCGACGACATGATCGACGTCAACCTGAAGGGCGTGTGGCACACGGCGAAAGCCGCGATCCCGCATCTGAAGGCCAACGGCGGCGGCTCGATGATCCTCACGAGCTCGACGGCGGGGATCCTCGCGATCCCGAACATCGGGCACTACGTCGCTGCGAAGCACGGCGTCGTCGGCCTCATGAAGACGCTCGCGCTCGAGCTCGCGTCCGACATGATCCGGGTCAACAGCGTGCACCCGACGAGCGTCGACACGGACATGATCCAGAACGCGGCGACCTATGCGCTCTTCGCGCCGGACCTCCCGGAGGACGGGCGCACGAAGGACGTGATCGGTGAGCGCTTCGGCGCCATGAACGCCCTGCCGATCCCATGGGTGGAGCCGGTGGACATCTCGAACGCGGTCCTCTGGCTCGCTTCGGACGAGTCCCGGTACGTCACGGGGCTGCAGCTCAAGGTCGACGCGGGGCAGACGCTCAAGTGACGGACACCGCCTCCGCGGCGCGCGGGCGGATCGCCTCGCGCCTCGTCGGGCGCGAGCGCGAGCTGGAGCTCGTGCTCGCGGCCGTCGGGTCCGGCCGCGACCTCGTGCTCGAGGGGCCGCCCGGCACGAGCAAGACGACGATCCTCAAGGCCGTCACGGAGGAGTGGGGCATCCCGCTCCTCTTCGTCGAGGGCAACGCGGACCTCACGCCGTCGAAGCTGGTCGGGCACCACAACCCGGCCCGCGTGCTGCGGGAGGACTACTCGGCTGAGAACTTCGTGCCGGGCCCGCTCGCGGAGGCGATGCGGCAGGGCGGCTTCCTCTACATCGAGGAGCTGAACCGGGCGCCGGAGGACACCCTCAACACGCTGCTGACCGCGATGGCCGACCGGCGCATCGAGGTGCCGCGGGTCGGCCTGATCGAAGCGCGGCCGACGTTCCGCGTCATCGCCTCCATGAACCCCTTTGACAACGTCGGCACGACCCGGCTGTCGACCTCCGTCAGCGACCGGTTGAACCGCATCGTCGTCGACTACCAGGACGGTCCGGCGGAGGAGGGCATCGTCGCCCTGCGCACCGGACTCGGCGGCGCGGTCGCGGATCGGGTGATCCCCGACGCGGTCGCGGTGACCAGGGCGACCCGCGAGCACCGGTTCGTCCGCCAGGGATCGAGTGTGCGCGGCGCGATCGACACGGCGCTCATCGTGCACAAGCTCCTGCAGCTGCGCGAGCAGGACGAGGCCTCGGGGGAGTACGCCGAGACCTTCTACGACGCGATGACGGTGGCGCTCTCGGGCCGCATCCACCTCGACGAGGCGGCTGAGACGACGCCGGAGCGGGTGCTCCGCGAGATCTGGGAGGACCGCTTCGTCCTGGAGCCGGCCCAGGCGGAGCCGGGCTGAAGGAGGGTGCAGGCGGACTCGCCGATCACCCGGCGGAGCGACCGCCCGGAGGCGCTCGCTCCGCTCCGGCGCAAGCCGAAGCGGCTCGACGAGGCACCGACCGCGTTCGACGCGTCCGGCGGCGGCAGGGGCGGCGCGCCGCTGCCCGGTCGGCCGGGACGCCCGGACGGTCGCGAGCGGCCTTCCGGCGCCGGCGCCGGCTTCACCGATGAGGAGGGGTCGATCGCCGCGCCCGACGACGCGGCGGGGATCGACCCGCTCGTGCGCGCGAGGGCTCGCGAGATCGCCGCTCGGCTGTCCGTGCCGAAGCCGAAGGCCGACCGTCGCTCGCGTCGCGGTGCCGGCGGCCTGGCGAGCGTGCCGTACACGGGCGGCAGCGACGACATCGACCTCGATGCGACGCTGCAGGTGCTCGCGGAGCGTCCGGTGCCGGAGGACGACGACATCGTGGTGCGGGAGCGGATCCGGGCACGACGATCGGTCGTGCTGCTCGTGGACGTCTCCGGATCCATGAAGGGCGAGCGCGTGCGAACCGCGGCGGCCACCGTGGGCGCGCTCGCCGCGGAGCTCGGGCAGGACCGCCTCGCGGTGATCGCGTTCTGGTCGGACGCCGCGATCCTGTCGCATCTCGGGGACCCGGTCCGTCCGCTGGACCTGCTGGACGCGATGCTGCGCCTCCCGGCCCGCGGCCTCACCAACATCGCGTTCCCCCTCGAGCTGGCCGCGAAGGAGCTCGCCGGGACGCCGCCGCGGGACGCGCGGGTCGTGCTGCTGAGCGACTGCGTGCACAACGCGGGCCCCGATCCGCGCCCGCTCGCCGGCCGCCTGCCCCGGCTCGACGTCCTGCTGGACACGACGGGCGAGCAGGACGCGGCGCTCGGCCGGGAGCTCGCGCGGATCGGGAGGGGATCCTTCGCGGCCGTGAGTACGGTCTTCGACGTGGCGCCGGCCCTCTCAGCCGTGTTCCGGCAGAGAGTCTGACGAACGCCTCGAGCTTTACGGCACCGGGTGTCAGAATGAGGGAGCCGTGTGCAGGAGCACGGGATGGAGGGAACGGTGATGTTCAGGAACCCCTGGTTCGAGACGGTCGCGGAGGCGCAGCGGCGGGCCAAGCGGCAGCTGCCGAGCTCGGTGTACGGCGCGCTCGTCGCGGGTTCGGAACGTGGTCGGACCATCGACGACAACATCGGCGCGTTCGCCGAGCTGGGCTTCGCGCCGCACGTCGCGGGACATCAGGCGCAGCGCGACCTCTCGACGACGGTGCTCGGGATCCCGACGGCGATGCCGGTCCTGATCTCGCCGACGGGCGTGCAGGCCGTGCACCCGGACGGGGAGGTCGCCGTGGCGCGCGCCGCCAAGAACCGCGGCGTGATCATGGGGCTCAGCTCGTTCGCGTCGAAGCCGGTCGAGGAGGTCGTCGCGGCGAACGAGAACACGCTCTTCCAGATGTACTGGACCGGGACCCGGGACCAGATGGTGCAGCGCATGAACCGGGCCAGGAACGCCGGGGCGAAGGCGCTGATCGCGACGCTCGACTGGTCGTTCTCGAACGGCCGCGACTGGGGGAGCCCCGCGATCCCGGAGAAGCTCGACCTGAAGACGATGGTCCGGTTCGCGCCGAACGTCCTCCCGCACCCGGCGTGGCTCTACCGGTTCGCGAAGACCATGCAGCTGCCCGACCTGACGGCGCCGAACCTGAAGGAGCCCGGCCGGGACGCGCCCACGTTCTTCGGTGCCTACTCGGAGTGGATGCAGACCCCGCCCCCGTCGTGGGAGGACGTCGCGTGGATGCGGCAGGAGTGGGGCGGCTCGTTCGTCTTGAAGGGGATCACGCGGGTCGACGACGCGAAGCGGGCGGTCGATGCGGGGGTGGACGCGATCTCCGTGTCGAACCACGGCGGCAACAACCTCGACACCACGCCCGCGACGATCCGGGCGCTCCCCTCGGTCGTGGACGCGGTGGGGGATCAGGTGGAGGTGCTGCTCGACGGCGGCGTCCGGCGCGGCGGCGACGTGGCGAAGGCGCTCGCGCTCGGCGCCAAGGCCGTGATGATCGGCCGCGCCTACCTGTGGGGCCTCGCCGCCAACGGACAGGCCGGCGTCGAGAATGTCCTCGACATCATGCGCGGAGGGCTCGACTCCGCGGTGCTCGGCACGGGGCACGGCTCCGTCGACGAGCTCTCGCCGGATGACCTCGTCATCCCGGCCGGGTTCGGTCGCACGATCGGCGGCGGCGTGCAGGCGGACGCGGAGAGCCCGAAGCAGCCGGCCAGGCGCACGACCCCGCGGACCAAGGACCCGATCGGCTGAGATGACGGCACCGGACCGCCGGCTCGGCGACACGACCTGGCCGCAGGTGCCGGAACGGCCGGTCCTGCTCGTGCCCGTCGGGTCGACCGAGCAGCACGGGCCCCATCTCGCGCTCGGCACGGACGCCCTCGTCGCCGAGGCCGTCGCGCTCGGGTTGGCCGATCGGATCGAGGGCGCGATCGTCGCGCCGGCGCTCGCGTACGGTGCCAGCGGCGAGCACGCCGACTTCCCCGGCACGCTCTCGATCGGGCTCGACGTGCTGCGCAGCGTGCTCGTCGAGATCGGACGGTCCGCGACCCTCTGGGCCGCCTCGGTCGTGTTCGTCAACGGGCACGGCGGCAACGCCGTCGCCGTCGACGCCGCGACGCGGTTGCTCGTGGAGGAGGGCAGGGCCGTCCGATGGGTGCCGTGCGCGGTACCGGACGCCGACGCGCACGCGGGCCGCACCGAGACCTCGCTGCTCCTGACCATCGCCCCCGCGCTCGTGCGGGTCGAGCGCGCCGAAGCGGGTGACGTCCGCCCCGTCCGGGAGCTGCTGCCGGAGCTGCGCGCCTCCGGGGTGCGCGCGGTGAGCCCAAACGGCGTCCTCGGCGACCCCTCCGGTGCATCGGCCGAGGAGGGGACCCGCATCCTGGCGGCGATGATCGACCGGGCGGCGGCCGTCGTGCGGGACGGCGGCTGATGCTGCCGATCGGTTCCGCCGTGCTCCTCGGCAGGCGGACGCGGGTCGTCTCGCGAGGCACGGCGCTGCTCGGCGGCACGCCGACCCGGCTCGTGCGCCTGACCGCTCGAGCGCGACCCATGCTCGAGGGGCGGAGGATCCGGATCGACTCGCCCGCCGCGGCCGCGCTCGCGGACCGACTGCTGGAGTGGGGGCTCGCGGAGCCGGAGCTGGCGACGCTCCGCGCCCCGGAGGACGCGAGCGTGACGTACGTGATCCCGATCCGCGACCGGCCACAGGCGCTCGACCGGCTGCTGGCGAGCATCGGTCCAGGCGCCGAGGTCGTCGTCGTGGACGACGCCTCCCACGACCCCGGCGCGGTCGCCGCCGTCGCGGCACGGCGCGGCGCGGCCGTCCTGCCGCTCGCGGTGAACGTCGGGCCGGCCGCCGCCCGCAACGCGGGGCTCGCCGCGGCCGCGACGCCGTTCGTGGTGTTCGTCGACTCCGACATCGTGCTCGAACCCGACACGGTTCCGATCCTGCTCAGGCACTTCGCGGACCCGGAGGTCGCGCTGGTGGCCCCGCGCATCGCGGGCCTCGGCGACCGCCCCAGCTGGCTCGGACGGTTCGAGGACACCCGCTCCTCGCTCGATCTCGGTCCCCATCCCGCCGCGGTGCGCCCGAGGTCGCCGCTGGCCTGGGTGACCACGGCCTGCGTCGTGGCGCGCAGGGAGGCGCTGACGATGGGCTTCGACGGCACGCTGCGCATCGGCGAGGACGTCGACCTGGGCTGGCGACTCGTCGACGCCGGCTGGCGGGTGCGGTACGAGCCGACCGCGGTCGCGCGGCACGAGCACCGGGAGGCGCCCCTGGACTGGTTCCTCCGCAAGGCGGTGTACGGCTCGGGCGCGCAGGGCCTCGCGGAGCGGCATCCCGACTACATCGCTCCCGCTGTGCTCGCGCCGTGGAGCGCGGCGTTCGTCGTGCTGCTGCTCCTGCAGCGCCGCTGGTCCTGGCTCGCCGCCGCGCTCGTCGCGGCGACGGCCGGCGCTCGCATCGCGCGCGTGCTGCGCCCCCTCGACCACGCCGTCGTCGAGGGGATGCGGCTCGCCGGTGCCGGTGCGGTGTCCGCCGGAGCGCAGGCGATGGCGCTGCTCCTGCGGCACTGGTGGCCGGTCGCGCTGGTGGGCTGCCTGGTGTCGCGCCGGATGCGCCGTGCGGTGCTGGTGTCGGCACTCGTCGACGTCGCGCTCGAGTACCGCAGGAACCCGGCCCATCTCGACCCCGTGCGCTTCGCGATCGCGCGGCGCCTGGACGACCTCGCCTACGGCGCGGGGGTCTGGTGGGGCGCGCTCCGGGCCGGGTCCCTGGCCGCGCTCAAACCGGCGATCATCCGGCGCTCGACGAGTTGATCGACCGCGCGAGGGTGCGCGCCTGCTCGATCGCTGCTGCGAGCTCCGCCTCCGCCCGGGGCAGCTGCTCCGCCATCGCGGCGACCGTGTCCGCGAGGGTGAGGTTCGCTTCGATCAGTGCGACCTCCATCCCGAGCGCCGCACCGAGGATCAGCCGCAGCGGCGGCACCGTGTGGTCCCAGCCCTCCGTGGGCGTGCCCGCGTCGTACACCGCCCCGCGCGCGGTCACGACGACCGCCTGACGTCCGGCCAGCGGTTGCTCGGCGGTGTCGAACGGGGCCGTGATCCCCGGCACATGGATGTGGTCGACCCACGCCTTCAGCGTCGACGGCAGCGAGTAGTTGTACATGGGCGCACCGACGAGCAGCACGTCCGCCGCCAGGAGCTCGTCGATCAGCTCGCGCTGCAGCGCCTCCTCTGCCGCCGGCGGCACCTCGCCCTCGCGCCGCAGCCGGGGAGCCCAGTGCGACGCCGCGCTCGTCAGGTGCGGCACCGGCGTGGCGTGGAGGTCGCGCCGGGTGACGGAGAAGTCGGCGCCGCGGTCCCGCCAGGATGCGGCGAACGCCGCCGTGATGGTGCGCGTGCGGGAGCGGTCGGGGTCGATCGAGGAGTCCAGGTGGAGGAGGTGCGGCATGGTCCCTGACGGTACTTCGCGTCGGGCCGATCCCGGCGGGGCGAGGTGCCCGGCGCCGATCTCGACCGCATCTCCCAGAGGGGGAGGAGTCCGCGTCCAGGCGACCTGAGGCGGCGAGGAGGGCGCACTCGGGAAATGGTCGCAGGCTTGCCGTATGCGAGCGACGATCACCGTGGTCTACGTCGCGATGGCGGTCTACCTGCTGCTCGGCGGTGCGGGCCGGATCGTCATCCAGCTCTCGGCCGGCCAGGACCTCGATGCGATCCCGTTCATCGGCGGGGCGATGGGCCTCGTGGCCCTCGTGCTGCTGCTGCCGGCCTATGAGGACCGGAGGAAGCGCCACCGCGAGTAGCGGGCGCCCACCCCCGCGTCGCAGCAGAAGAGGATGGGGTGGACGACGGGACTCGAACCCGCGACTTCCGGCACCACAAGCCAGCGCTCTACCAACTGAGCTACGCCCACCACGCGCCCGGCGGAACCCGCGGGCCTGAAGAAGTGTAGCCGTTCGGAGACGCTTCGACTCACCCCGAGAACGCGGCGGTCACCTCGTTCGCGGCGGCCTGCGCGTCGTCGGAGCTGGGGCCCGGCAGCGGCGCGAAGACCGTGCGGCGGTAGTAGTCCAGCTCGCGGACGGATTCGAGGATGTCGGCGAGGGCGCGGTGGCCGCCGTGCTTCTGCGGCGCGTTGTAGTAGACCCGCGGGTACCACCGGCGAGCGAGCTCCTTGATGGAGGACACGTCGATGCTGCGGTAGTGCAGGAAGCCGTCGACCTCCGGCATGTACTTCATCAGGAACCCGCGGTCGGTCCCGATCGTGTTCCCCGCGAGCGGCGCCTGGCCCGCCTGCGGCACGAACCGGCGCAGGTACTCGAGCACCTGACGCTGCGCCTCGGCGAGCGTCACCCCGTCCTCCATCGCCTCCAGGAGACCGGAGGCGGTGTGCATGCCGACCACCACGTCGCCCATCTGGGCCTTGGCGGCCTCCGACGGCTTGATGACCACGTCGAAACCGGGGTCGAGGACGTTCAGCTCGAAGTCGGTGACGACGACCGCGACCTCGACGAGCTCGTCGATCGCGAGGTCGAGACCGGTCATCTCGCAGTCGATCCAGACGAGACGATCACCGGAAGGCATGCGCGAGATCCTATCCGCGGCACCGACACCCCTCCCGGACGTCACCTGCACCCCGGCGGGAGGAGCCTCGCTCGTGGCGCAGCGCACCCAGCCGACGCTCGACCGACGTGCAGGGCACGACGCGCACGATGGGGCGGTGACCGAGCCGCTCCTCTTCATCCTCGCCATGGACCAGCGCGACAGCATCGAGCAGAAGCTGTACGACTTGGACACCGCCCCCTCGCCGGAGGAGGCGGCGAGCATCGCGGCGAACAAACTCCTCGTCTACCGCGGGCTGCTCGACGCGGTGCCGGGGCTGCCGGCGGGCACCAGGCCCGGGTTCCTCGTGGACGAGCAGTACGGCGCCTCCCCGGCGGTGCTCGCCGCCGCGGACCCGCGGATCAGTCTCGCCATGCCGATCGAGGCGAGCGGTCAGGAGTGGTTCGGCTTCGCGTTCGGTCACGACTGGCGGGAGCACGCCTCCTTCTTCCGGGCCGATCACCCGAAGGTGCTGATCCGCGACAACCCGGGATCGGACGCGGCCAAGCGGGCCGAGCAGGCGGGCAAGGTCGCCCTGATCTCCGCGTGGGCGCGCCGGGAGGGGCGCGACTTCATCGTCGAGCTGCTCGTGCCGGCCACGGACGAGGATCTGGCCCGGGTCGACGGCGATACGGACCGCTACGACCGCGAGATCCGGCCGGCGCTCACCGTGCAGGCGATCGAGTTCCTGCAGGACCACGGGGTCGAGCCCGCGATCTGGAAGATCGAGGGGCTGGCGGCCAGGGAGGACGCCGAGCGCGTCGCGGCGACCGTGCGCCGCGACGGCCGCGACGGCAGGTGCATCGTCCTCGGACGGCACGCGCCGCAGGACCAGCTCGACGAGTGGCTGCGGGTGGCCGCGCCGGTGGAGGGCTTCATCGGCTTCGCGATCGGTCGCAGCACCTGGTGGGACGCGCTCGAGGGCCGGCTGGACGGCTCCCTCGACGAGGACGCGGTCCGGCGGCAGGTCGCCGCGAACTACACGCACTTCGTCGAGACGTACGTCGCCGCGCGCGGCTGAGCCGGGCGTCCCGCGGGCGGGAGCACCACACCAGGATACACCATAATAGGCCGGGCGGCGGCGCCTGGGCCCTCCAGCCCCAGGTCCTGAGTACTGGGGTGGTTGTAGCCGCACGGGGCCGGGT
>NZ_JBQCGC010000072.1:0-64645 GCF_051956055.1 Amnibacterium sp. | reverse complement strand
GTCCCCGGCTGCACCGCCGTCCACCCCGACAGGTCGAAGCGCATGCCGCCTCCTTGACGAGCGTCGGATCGTTCTCCTCGCGTCACGGTATCCGCAGGCGGGCTCCGACCGGTTGGATGGAGGTCCGCTCGAGGAGGGAAGCGCCGCATGCCGCGTGATCAGGAGAGGCTCCACCTCGCGCTGATGCTCGTGCTGACGTTCTCGACCGGGGTCGTGGACGCCATCGGCTACCTCGGGCTCGACAAGGTGTTCACCGGGAACATGACCGGCAACGTGGTGATCCTCGCGATGGGGCTGACGGGCCAGGACGGCCTGCCGATCGTGGGACCCGTCATCGCACTCGCCGGCTTCGTCGTGGGTGCGGCGATCGCGGGCCGCATCCTCCGCGGCGTCCCGAAGGGCTGGCATCGGCGCGACACCGTCGTGCTGTCGGTCGTCGCCGGGCTGCTCCTCGTCGCGCTGATCCCGACCGCCTTCATCCGAGCGGCACCCGCGGTGCCGCAGCTCGGCCTGCCCGTGACCGCGCTGCTCGCGCTCGCGATGGGCATGCAGGCGGGCGCCGCCCGGCACATCGCGGTCACGGACGTCACCACCGTCGTGATCACGTCGACCCTCGCGGCGCTCGCGTTCGACTCCCGCTTCGGGCGCAGCACGGGCCAGACCTGGTTCCGTCGGCTCGCGGCGGTGACCCTGCTCGCCCTCGGCGCGCTGTCCGGAGCCGCGCTGCTGCTCATCGCGTTCTGGTGCGGCCTCGCGCTCGCGGCGGCGCTCCTCGTGTCGGTCGCGGTCGTCGGGGCCGTCGGCAGCCGCCGGAGCGAGGAGGCCGCGGTCCGCGCTTAAGTAGAGTGCAGCGAACCGATCGGGCCGGTCCCGGCGGAAGCTCCATCGGAAGGACGATTCGTGAGCGGCGTCGTCACCCTGACCCCTGCACCCGTGCTGGACCGCACCTATCTCGTGGCCTCGATGGCCCCCGGGAAGGTGAACCGGGCCGTCGAGGTGCACGAGTACATGAGCGGCAAGGGGCTCAACGTGTCACGCACCCTGCACCTCGCCCGCCACCCCACTGCTGCGGTGATGCCGATCGGCCGCGACGACGAGCACCTGCTCTTCCGCACGCCGTACCCGCACATCCTGCGGATCATGCCGATCCAGGGTCGCATCCGCGTGAACACGGCGATCGTCGAGGACGGCGGCCGCACCACCAACGTGAACCAGTCCGCGATCCCCATGTCGACCGCCGACTGGGACCGCGTGGTCGAGCTCACGGTCGAGCAGGTCGTGGAGATGGACGCCGACTGGGTCTGCGCCTCCGGCACGCATCCGTTCAACAGCGACACGGGCGACTACATCGACATGACGTCGCTGTTCGAGCGCGTCCGCGAAGCGGGCGCCCGCGTCGCGCTCGACACGAGCGGCGTCCCGCTCGAGCGCCTGGTGACGAGCGGGCTCGTGAACCTGATCAAGCCGAACGCCGACGAGCTCGCGAACCTCGTCGGCCGCAACCTCACGACCATCGGCGAGGCGCTGGACGCGGGCCGGGAGCTGAACCGGGGCGGCATCGAGGTCGCGCTCGTGTCCCTCGGCGCGGACGGTGCGCTCGCGATCACCGCGGAGAGCGCGTTCTGGGGCGCGGCCGTCGCCCCCCAGCTCGTCAACACGACCGGCGCAGGCGACGCGACGCTCGCCGGTTTCCTCGGCAACTCGATCGGCGAGGACGGCGTGCACCTCGATCTCGAGCGCGCGCTGTCGACGGCGGTGTCGTGGGGCGCCCTCGCCGTGTCGCTGCCGACGACCCTCATCTCCGGGCTGGAGGACGCGCCCCTCCCGACCGTGGGCGCACCGGACCGCGATCGGGTCCTGCTCGAGACGACGCACCTGACCAAGAAGTAGCCCTCCGGGAGCACCTCGGCAGGCTGATCGCACTTCGGCAGGCCGTCGGCGCGCCGTTCAGCCTGCCGAAGCGCGCAGAGCCTGCCGAAGTGCTACGCCGGCTGCGGCTCCTGCGCCCGCCGCGCCGGGCTCGGCGCGGGCTGCTCGACGGGCAGCTGCACCGTGAACACCGTCGCGCCGGGTTCGGAGGCGACCGAGACCGTCCCGTGGTGCGCCTGCACCACCGCGCTCACGATCGAGAGCCCCAGCCCGGTGCTGCCCGTCGCGCGGTTCCGGGACGCGTCGCCGCGCACGAACCGCCCGAACAGCTGCGGGCGCAGCGTCTCCGGGATCCCGGGGCCGTTGTCGCGGACGCGGGCGAGGACGTGCCCGTCCTTCGGCTCGGCGAGCTCGAGGACCACCTTCGTGCCCGCGGGCGTGTGGACCCGCGCGTTCGCGAGCAGGTTCGTGAAGACCTGGTGCAGCTTCGCCTCGTCCCCGAGCACGACGACCGGCTCCTCCGGCAGCTCGAGCTCCCAGTCATGGTCCGGCCCGGCGGCGTTCGCGTCGCTCAGCACGTCGACGAACATCCGGGAGAGATCGACCTCCCGCGTGTCGAGCTCGCGCTCCGCGTCCAGCCTCGCGAGCAGGAGGAGGTCCTCGACCAGGCTCGTCATCCGCTGCGCCTCCGACTCGATCCGTCCGATGTTGTGCTGGACGTCGTCGGACAGGTCGCCGCCGAAGCGCCGCGTGATCTCCGCGTAGCCCCGGATGGAGGCGAGCGGGGTGCGCAGCTCGTGGCTGGCGTCCGCGACGAAGGTCCGCACCTTCTCCTCGCTCGCCTGCCGGACGGCGAGAGCCGTCTCCACCGAGTCGAGCAGGTTGTTCAGCGCCGCGCCGACCTGGCCGACCTCGGTGTGCGGGTTCGTGTCCTCCTCCGGCACGCGCTCCGGCAGGTCGACGTCGCCGCGCTCGAGCGGCAGGGACGCGACGCTCGAAGCCACGGCCGCGACGCGGCGGAGTGGACGGAGGGCTCGCCCGACGACCAGGGCACCGAGCAGGCCCGCCAGGACGAGGGTGAGCAGCACGACGATCGCGATCGGCGCCAGAACCTGTGCGACCTCCTGGTTCAGGGCACTGGTCGGGCGACCGACCACGAGCAGGGAACCGCCCGGGCCGCCGATCTGGGTGAGGACGAACCGGTACTGCCGTCCCTGATATCTGCCCGGTTCGGGATCGGTACCGGGCTGGCGGTTCGTCCCGACGCCCGCAGCGCTCTTCACCTCGGCGAGCTGCGCGGCCGTGAACGTCGTCGCATCGTCCGCTCCCGTGACGACGAGCCCCGACGCCGGAGCGACCGTCGGATAGAGCGCGATGATCGTGCCGGCATCCACCGACAGCTGCCGGAGGTCGAGGTGGCCGTTCCCGAAGGTCAGCGCTCGGGTCACCGCCTGGCTCGTGCTCGCGAGCTGCCCGTTGAACGTGCCCGAGTACGACTGCTTGACGACGAACGACATCACGCCACCGATGAGCACGCTCGTCGCAGCGACGAGGGCGACGGTCAGGGCGATCAGCCGGGAGCGCAGCGTCCAGCTCGAGAAGCGCATGGGGGACCTCGCAGGACGCGGAGCGATTACTCCGCGGCCTTCAGCATGTACCCGGCGCCGCGCACCGTGTGGATCATCGGCGTCCGACCGGCGTCGATCTTGCGGCGCAGGTACGAGATGTAGATCTCGACGACGCTGGACTTGCCTCCGAAGTCGTAGTTCCACACGCGGTCGAGGATCTGGGTCTTCGACAGGACGCGGCGCGGGTTGCGCATGAGGTACCGGAGGAGCTCGAACTCGGTCGCGGTGAGGTCGATCTGGTCGCCGCCGCGGGACACCTCGTGGCTGTCCTCGTCGAGCACGAGGTCGCCCACGACGAGGCGCGGGTCCTCCTCCTCGCTCGCGGTGAGCATCGAGCGGCGGATCAGCCCCCGGAGGCGGGCGACGAGCTCCTCGAGGCTGAACGGCTTCGTGACGTAGTCGTCCCCGCCGGCGGTGAGGCCGTTGATGCGGTCCTCCAGCGAGTCCTTGGCCGTGAGGAACAGGACCGCGGTCTGCTGGCCGTCCTGCCGCACGCGGGAGAGGACCTGCATGCCGTCGATGTCCGGCAGCATCATGTCGAGCACGATCGCGTCCGGCCGGAACTCGCGGGCGAGGGCGAGCGCGTGACGGCCGTCGGCGGCGGTCTTGACCTCCCACCCCTCGTAGCGCAGGGCCATCTGGAGAAGGTCGGTGAGCGTCGGCTCGTCGTCCACGACGAGGACGCGGATGGGGCTGCCATCAGGGTGCTTCAGGCGGGGACGGCTCTGCTGCGCGGCCTCGGAGGCGGCGGGACGGGTCATGGACACCGCCCCAGGGAACCGCAGCTTCCTATGAACGGCATGAGGAGTGGACATGCGAACCTTGGGAACGGCCGATGCCGGCGTCAAGGGGACGATGAGCGCCGTTCATAGCGCGTACAGAGAGGTTCTGACAGGTTCCGCTCAGGATCCGCCCTAGCGTCCCCCGCATGTTCGGGACCTATCTGCGCCGCGAGCTGGCAGGCCGCCGGCGCCAGACCATCATCGTCGCGATCGGGATGGCGCTCGCCATCGCGCTCGTGATCCTCGTGAACGCGGCGGCGGCCGGTGTGCAGAGCGCACAGGCGACCGCGCTGCAGAGCGTCTACGGGGTGGGCACCGACATCACCGTGACCCAGCCGGCGACCGCTCCGAGCGCGGGCGGCGGCCGGCAGGACTTCCAGTTCGGCGCCGGCTCCGGCAGCAGCTCCGGCGGCACGCAGTCGATCAGCAGGAGCCGTCTGTCGACCGAGTTCGGGACGACGGCCTTCGCGGCGAGCGACGTGACGAAGGCGGCGTCGACGCCGGGGGTCAAGGCCGCGTCGGGCGTGCTGAGCCTCTCCAACACGACCTTCACCGGGCAGCTCCCGGCCCAGCGGAGCGGCGGCTTCGGCCGCAGGAGCGCCTCCACCGCTCCCACGGGAGGCCCGGACGGCGCCGGCGGCAGCTCGTTCGGCGTGGACCGCGTGTCCGTCCTCGGCTACGACGTCAAGGGCGCCGCGATCGGCCCGCTGACCGCGGCGGCCCTCACCTCCGGCCGCTCCCTCACGGCCGCGGACTCGGGCAAGGACGTCGCGGTCCTGGACGCGGACTACGCGACGAGCTCGAACGACAAGGTGGGCAGCACCCTCACCCTCGGCGGCAAGTCCTTCACCGTGGTCGGCATCGTGAAGTCCACCGCGGCCTCCGGCGCGTCGGCGTCGAACGCCTACATCCCGCTCGATACCGCCCAGGCGCTGGCCGGCGACCAGAACAAGGTCACGAGCATCTACATCCAGGCCGCGAGCGCGTCGCAGATCGACACCGTGAAGGCGTCCCTGCAGAAGACGCTCGGATCCTCGGTCACGGTGAACACGGAGGCGGATCTCGCCTCCACCGTCACGGGGTCGGTGTCGACCGCGGCCACGCTCGCGAACTCCCTCGGCCTCTGGCTGTCGGTGCTCGTGCTCGCGGCGGCGTTCCTCATCGCGGTGCTCTTCACGGTGTCCGGAGTCACCCGGCGCACCCGCGAGTTCGGCACCCTCAAGGCGATCGGGTGGAGCAACCGCCGCGTCGTCGGCCAGGTCGCGGGCGAGTCCTTCGTCCAGGGGCTGCTCGGCGGCGCGATCGGCATCGTGCTCGGCGTCGCGGCGATCGCCGTCGTCGACGTGATCAAGCCGACCCTCACGGCTGCGGCGGCCACCGGCAGGCGCGCGTTCGCGCTCGGTGGGGGCGAGACCGGAGGCGCCGGAGGCGGGTTCGGCGGCGCGGGATTCGGCGGCGGCGAGGGCGGCTTCGGCCGCGCGGCGAACGCGGCGTCCACGTCCGCAGCCGACATCGTGCTGAACCTGCCGATCACCCCGACCGTGATCGCCCTGGCCGTCGGCCTCGCGGTGCTGGGCGGGCTCATCGCCGGCGCCTTCGGCGGGTGGCGAGCCTCGCGCCTCCGCCCCGCAGAAGCCCTGCGCAGCGTCGCCTGACCGTCCACACGAAGGAGGACCGACATGTACGAGCTCGAACGCATCTCGAAGACCTACCGCCAGGGCGGCCGCCCTGTGCAGGCCCTGATCGACGTGGACCTCACGATCGGCGACGGCGAGTTCGTCGCCGTGCAGGGCCAGACCGGCGGGGGCAAGTCGACCCTGCTGCAGCTGCTCGGCGCACTCGACAAGCCGACGTCCGGCACGATCAGGCTCGGCGGCGCCGACCTCGGCCGGATGGGGGCCTCTGAGCTCGCCCGGGTGCGGGCGAACCGGATCGGGTTCGTGTTCCAGAGCTTCAACCTGATCCCCACGCTCACCGCGCAGGAGAACGTCGAGACGGCGCTGGCGCCCACCCATGTCGACACGCGCGAGCGCCGGGCTCGCGCGCGGGAGGCGCTCGAGGCCGTCGCGCTCGGCGATCGCCTCGGCCACCTCCCGAGCGAGCTGTCCGGCGGCCAGCAGCAGCGGGTCGCGATCGCGCGTGCGCTGGTGAAGCGCCCGGACGTGCTGCTCGCCGACGAGCCGACCGGTGCGCTCGACGAGGACACCCGAGGCGAGATCGTCGGGCTGCTCGAATCGGTGTGGAAGGAGCGCGGGCTCACGCTCGTCGTCGTGACGCACGACTCGTGGGTCGCGCATCGCGCCGAGCGCCGGCTGCTGCTGAAGCAGGGCCGCGTCTCCGAGAAGACGCCGGCGAAGGTCTGACCCGCTCCGGGGGCCCTGCGCGGCAGATGGGTCGCGCCGCCGCGCCCGGTCAGCCGCGGACGGCCCCCGGAGTGCGACGGCCGCTCGTTCTCGAAGCGGTGACGCGGCCGTAACAGCCCGGAATCACGGGCCCGGTGGAATGGCCTCCTGCACCACCCCGCTCGGGACGGACCGGAGGCGTCATGACAGTGCACGGTGGTCTCGGGACGCCGCCGACGGACGACGGCACCGCGACGATGCGGGCGGTGGTGCTCGACCGGTTCGGCGACTGCGGCGGCCTCCGGATCGCGGACGACGTCGCCCGCCCGGTCCCGGTCGTCGGCGAGCTGCTCGTGCGGGTGGTCGCCGCGGGGCTGAACCCGATGGACGTCACGACGCGCGCCGGGGTGGGGGACGCCGTCGGGGTCGCGGGCCTCCCCGCGGTCCTCGGTCACGACTTCAGCGGCGTCGTCGTGCGGGCGCCGTACGAGGCCTTCCGGCTGCAGCCCGGTGACGAGGTGTACGGCGTGAGCGCCGCGCCGCGTGCGACCGGCAGCTTCGCGGAGTACGTGACGGTGCCCGCGCAGCAGGTGGCACCGAAACCCAAGGTGCTCTCGCACACGGAGGCCGCGGCGGTGCCGCTCGCGGCCACCACGGCGTGGGGCACGGTCGTCGAGCTCGCGAAGGCGCACGAGGGACAGCGCATCCTCGTCCATGCGGGTGCCGGCGGTGTCGGGCACTTCGCAGTGCAGCTCGGCGCGTACTTCGGTGCGCACGTCATCGCGACCGCGTCCGGGCGGAACGTCGGGTGGCTCCGCGAGCTGGGCGCCGCCGAGACCGTCGACCACACGACGACGCGGTTCGAGGACGCGGTCGCCGCGGTGGACACGGTGATCGACCTGGTCGGCGACCCGCACGACCGCACCGGTCCCAGATCGCTCGGCGTCCTCCGGCCGGGCGGCCTGCTCGTGCACGTGCCGAGCGGCGGCTGGCCGACGCTGGTCGAGGACGCGCAGCGCGCAGGGGTGCGGGCGACGACCTACCGGACGGTGCCGGACGCGGCCACGCTCGCCGTCATCGGCAGGCTGATCACCTCCGGCGACCTCCGCGTCGCCGTGCAGGAGGTCTTCCCGCTGGAGGAGATCGCAGCGGCGCACCGCCTCGTCGAGGGCGGCCACGTCCGGGGCAAGGTCGTGATCCAGGTCACCGACTACTGACGCCCTCCTTCGTCGTTCAGGAAATCTGCGGCCGGCGGCCGCAGATCTCCTGAACGACGAAGCGGGGCCGCGCCCGCAGGCCCCGCCCCCCTGCTGCTGGGCCGGTCAGGCGAGTGCGGCGACGGACAGGGGGATGCCCGGGCCGCAGGTCGTGGAGACCGACGCCTTCTGGATGTAGCGACCCTTCGCGGCGGACGGCTTGAGACGCAGGACCTCGTCGACGGCGGCCTTGAAGTTCTCCGCCAGCGCCTCCTCCGTGAAGCCGGCCTTGCCGACCACCAGGTGCACGTTGGAGTGCTTGTCCGTCCGGAACTCGATGCGGCCGCCCTTGATCTCGGTCACGGCCTTCGCCGCATCCGGGGTGACGGTGCCGGTGCGCGGGTTCGGCATGAGACCGCGCGGGCCGAGGACACGGCCGAGCCGGCCGACCTTGCCCATCATGTCCGGCGTCGCGACCGCGGCGTCGAAGTCGGTCCATCCGCCGGCGACGCGGGCGATCAGCTCGTCGCCACCGACCTCGTCGGCACCCGCGGCGATCGCGGCCTCGGCGGCCGGGCCGATCGCGAACACGATGACGCGCTGCGTCTTACCCGTGCCGTGCGGGAGGGAGACGGTGCCGCGGACGATCTGGTCCGCCTTGCGGACGTCGACGCCGAGCTTGAGCGCGACCTCGACCGTGGAGTCGAACTTCGCCGACCCGGTCTCCTTCGCGAGGGTGAGCGCCTCGTCGGCGCTGTAGAACTTGCCGGGCTCGATCTTCGCGGCCGCGGCGCGGTACGCCTTGCTCTTCTGTGCCATGACTGTCCCGCCTCCTACTGCTCGACCGTGATGCCCATGGACCGCGCGGTGCCGGCGATGATCTTCGCGGCGGCCTCGAGGTCGTTGGCGTTCAGGTCGGGCTGCTTGGTCTGCGCGATCTCGCGCACCTGGTCGCGGGTGAGGCGGCCGACCTTCGCGGTGTGCGGGGTGGACGAGCCCTTGGCGACGCCGGCGGCCTTCTTGATCAGCTCGGCGGCGGGCGGGGTCTTCAGGACGAACGTGAACGTCCGGTCCTCGTAGACGGTGATCTCGACCGGGATGACGTTGCCGCGCTGCGACTCCGTCGCGGCGTTGTACGCCTTGCAGAACTCCATGATGTTGACGCCGTGCTGACCGAGCGCAGGGCCGATCGGGGGCGCCGGGTTGGCAGCGCCGGCCTTGATCTGGAGCTTGATCAGGCCGGTCACCTTCTTCTGGCGAGCCATGCTTCTTCTCCTTCTTCGAAGGCGTGCAGCGGGTGCCGCACGCCTGCTCCCACCTCCGTGCCCGAGCACGGCGTGGTGCCGCGGCCCGCGTGTGTGCAGGCCGACGGACGATCTTACGGTGGTTTCGTCGTTCAGGAGGAACGGGCGCTACGCGCGCAGTCCTCCTGGACGACGAAACGCACTACAGCTTGGTGACCTGGTCGAAGCTCAGCTCGACGGGGGTCTCGCGCTCGAACAGCGAGACGAGGACCGTGAGCTTGCCGCTCTCCGGCTTGATCTCGCTGATCGTGCCGGGCAGGCCCGCGAACGAGCCCTCCTTGATCGTGATGGTCTCGCCGGTCTCGAAGTCCACCTCGGCGGGGATCGGCTGACGGGCGGTCGCCCCGCGGGCGCCCTTCGTCGCGCCGGCGCCGACCTTCACCGGGGCCTCGGCGACGACGACGGTGCTCTTCAGCATCTCGAACGCCTCGTTGAAGCGCAGCGGCGTCGGGTTGTGCGCGTTGCCGACGAAGCCGGTGACACCCGGCGTGTGGCGGACGAGCGACCACGACTCCTCGTTCAGGTCCATGCGGACGAGCACGTAGCCGGGGATGCGCACGCGGTTGACGAGCTTGCGCTGACCGTTCTTGATCTCGACCACGTCCTCCATCGGGACCTGGACCTCGTAGATCGCGTCCTCCTGGGCGAGCGTCGTCTTGCGCTGCTCGATGTTCTGCTTCACGCGCTTCTCGAAGCCGGCGTACGAGTGGATGACGTACCACTTGCCGAGCTTGCCGCGCAGCTCCGTGCGGAACGCCTCGTACGGGTCCACCTCCGCGTCGAGCTCGTCCTCCGCCACGTCCGCGGCGATGCCCTCGGCGACGCCCGCGCCGTCACCGGAGGCGGCGGCCTCCTCGAAGGCCTCGTCACCCTCGTCGTCGGTCGCCTCCGCGGCGGCTTCGTAGTCGGCCGCGTCGTGCACCTCGAGCGCCTCGTCCACCGCGCGGTCGGCGGCCGGGTCGGCGGCCTCCTCGATCGCGTCGAGCTCCGCCTGGAGGTCCTCGTCGTCGTCCGCGACCGGGCTCAGGCGCTCGTCGCCGACGGCCTCCTCGAGCTCCTCCTCCCGGCTCGGGAGGTGGGAGTCGTCCGCGAGCGCGAGCTCGGGGTCCCCCTCGTCGGCGCCGGAGTTCTGTTCGAATTCGGGCTCGAGGTCGAGCTCGTCGCGGTGGGACTTGGCCACGGTTCTTCGGATTCCTTCTGGATCGATGACGTCTTGGGTGCGCTCGCGGGGGTGCGCGGGCGGGCGGCGTGCCTGCTTCAGGAGCGCCGCGGTCAGCTGGTGCCGGCGAACACCCACACGACGAGGGCGCCGAACCCGAGGTCCAGCACGTACACGATCGCCATCATCACGACGACGAAACCGAGCACCACCCCGGTGTAGGTCACGAGCTCCCGCCAGGTGGGGGTGACCACCTTGCGCAGCTCCGCGACGACCTGCCGGAGGAACAGCGCGATGCGGGCGAAGGGACCACGGCGCGCCTGCCGCTCGAGCTTCGCGACGGCGACGACGTCCTCGCTGGGCTCGTCGAGCACTCTGCGTGCCACCTGCGTCCTCCTCTCGCCGCTGTTCTCCTGATGAACACGACCCTTACCGGGATCGCCTTCGCAGGGCGGACAGGACTCGAACCTGCAACCTGCGGTTTTGGAGACCGCTGCTCTACCAATTGAGCCACCGCCCTAGGGCTGCTCGTGGGAGCGAGCGCGCAGGCACGCCACGTCCCCGCGGGCGCCGCAAGTGTAGCAGCGGGGCCCGCGGGAGCAGCGGGCGCGCCGAGGTCAGAGTCCGACGCTGCCCTGCATGATGCCGCCGTCGACCACGACGGTGGTCGCGGTCATGTAGGACGCGCGCCCCGACGCGAGGAACACGGCGACGTCCGCGATGTCGCTCGACTCGGCGAGGCGGCGCAGCGGGATCGCGTCCTCAAGCTTCCCGAGGAGGTCCTTGTTCGAGGTGGTGGACGCGTTGATCGGGGTGTCGACCGCACCTGGCGCGATGTTCACCATCCGGATCCCGTGCGGCCCGAGCTCGACGCCGGCCGTGCGGGTCAGCATGCGCATCCCGCCCTTGGAGACGCAGTAGGCGATGTTGCCGGGCATCGGCCAGTCCTCGTGCACCGACGAGATGTTCAGCACGAGTCCGCCCTGCCCCTGCGCGATGAACCGCTTCGCGGCGGCCTGGGAGGCGAAGAACGCGCTCTTCATGTTGACCGCCATCACCTTGTCGTAGTCCTCCTCCGTCGTGTCGAGGAGGGACTGCCGCGTCTCGATGCCGGCGTTGTTCACGAGCACGTCGAGCCGCCCGAAGGAGTCGATCGCGGTCTGCATCATGAGGTGGAGGTCGTCCGACTTCGAGATGTCCGCTTCGACGCCGACGGCCTTCCCGCCCGCGGCCTCGACCTGCTTGATGAGCTGCTCCGTGGCGTCCTCGTGCGCGACGTAGTCGACGACGAGGTTCGCCCCCTCCGCGGCCATGGCGAGCACGATCGCCTTCCCGATGCCGGAGTTGCCCCCGGTGACCACGATGGACTTGCCTTCGAGCAGCACGTTCTCCTTCTTCCCGCGCCGGACCTCGGCGCCCTCCGATGGTCGCGCGCCCGCCTTGACGCCCACCTGATCGCCGCCGTACGCGGCCCGAGCATCCGGGGCGACGCGCCGGTACGCTCGGGACCGTGCCTCGCACCGCTCCCGCCCCGATCTCGCCCCGCATCGCCGGCATCGCCGAGTCCGCGACGCTGAAGGTGGATTCGAAAGCGAAGGCGCTGAAGGCCGCCGGACGCCCGGTGGTGAGCTACGCGGCGGGCGAGCCGGACTTCGACTCCCCCCAGCACGTCGTCGAGGCGGCCGAGCGGGCGGCGCGTGACCCGCGGAACCACCACTACACGCCCGCGTCGGGCCTGCCGGAGCTCCGGGAGGCGATCGCGGCGAAGACCCTGCGCGACAGCGGGCTCGAGGTATCGCCCGCGCAGGTGATCGTCACGAACGGCGGCAAGCACGCCGTCTACCAGACCGTGCAGACGCTGGTCGGCGACGGCGACGAGGTCATCATCCCCGGGCCCTACTGGGTCACGTACCCGGAGGTCGTGAAGCTCGCCGGCGGCGTCCCCGTGGAGGTGTTCGCGGGCGCCGACCAGGAGTACAAGGTCACCGTCGAGCAGCTCGAGGCCGCGCGCACGCCGCGCACGAAGCTCCTCGTGTTCGTCTCCCCCTCCAACCCCACTGGGGCCGTGTACACGCCGGAGGAGACGACGGCGATCGGCGAGTGGGCCCTCGAGCACGGCATCTGGGTGATGACGGACGAGATCTACCAGAACCTCGTCTACGACGGGGTGAAGGCCGTCTCCATCGTCGAGGCGGTGCCGGAGCTCGCCGACCAGACCGTGCTCGTGAACGGCGTCGCGAAGACCTACGCGATGACGGGCTGGCGCGTCGGCTGGATGATCGGCCCGGCCGCGGCGATCAAGGGTGCGAACGACCTGCAGTCCCACCTGTCGTCGAACGTGAACAACGTTGCGCAGCGCGCCGCGATCGCGGCCCTGACCGGCCCGACGGAGCCGATCGAGGCGATGCGGCAGGCGTTCGACCGCAGGCGGCGGGCCATCGTCGCGGGGCTCAACGGGATCCCCGGGTTCCGCACCCCCACCCCGCAGGGCGCGTTCTACGTCTACCCCGACGTCACGGCGCTGCTCGGCCGCGAGTGGGGCGGGACCACGCCGACCACGACCCTCGAGCTCGCCGACCTGCTGCTCGAGCGCCTCGAGGTCGCGGTGGTCCCCGGGGAGGCGTTCGGTCCCTCCGGTTACCTCCGCCTCAGCTACGCGCTGGGCGACGAGTCGCTCGCGGAGGGCGTCGCGCGCCTCGCGGACTTCTTCGGCTGACGGCCGCGGATCCGCAGATGTCCACCGACATGCCGAGCGCGGACCCGACCGGGCCGCGGGTCGCTGAGGATCTGCGGATCCGCGGAGGCGGACGCGTGACCGCCGGAGCACGGCTGGTGATCGCATTCCTGGTGGCGGCGGCGATCAGCGCGACGCTCGCCGCCGTGTGGCCGGTGAACCCGCTCAACTTCTTCGGCTTCTTCACCGTGCAGTCGAACGTGCTGGGCGCTGTCGTGGCGGTCGCCGGCGCCGTCCGACTGCTTCGCGGCACGCCGGTGTCGTCCGGCTGGGCGGTGGTCCGCTGGTGCACGGCGACCTACCTCGTGCTCGTCGACATCGTCTTCTGGGTCCTGCTGGCGCCGTTGGGCGCCGCCGGAGGGATCCCCCTGCCGTGGGCGAACCTCGTGCTGCACCTCGTGACGCCCGTCGCCGCTCTCGTCGACCTCCTGCTCGCGCGGGACCGCCGCCTGCCCCCGCTCCGGCTCCTGCCGGTCGTGCTCGTGTACCCGCTCGTCTGGACCGCGGTCGTCCTCGTCCGCGGCGCGACCGACGGCTGGGTCCCGTATCCGTTCCTCGACCCGGCGCAGGGCTACGCGGTGGTGGCTGCCTGGGCGATCCTCGTCGCCGGCGTCTTCACCGGCGCCGCCGCCGCGCTCCGGCCGCTGCTCGGGAGGGCAGGGGCCTGATCGCGTCCGCCGGCCGACGGAGTCGGAATCGGTTCCCGCAGGCACTGCCGCTCGACCGCCGGAGCGGGGAGCATGCTGCCATGACATCGCAGAGCCCCGCCGTCGAGGTGGACGGGCTGCTCCGACGCTACGGCGACCGGGTCGCGGTCGACGGCGTCTCGTTCACCATCGGGCGCGGCGAGACGTTCGCGCTGCTCGGGCCGAACGGCGCCGGGAAGTCCACGACGATCGAGATCCTCGAGGGCTACCGGAGCCGAAGCGGCGGCACCGTGCGCGTGCTCGGCAGCGACCCCGCCACGGCAGGCACGGCGTGGCGGGAGCGGCTCGGCATCGTGCTGCAGAGCGAGACGGAGCCCGGCACCGCCAGGACCCGCGAGCTGCTCGCCCACTTCGCGGCCTACTATCCCCGTCCGCGCGACGTGGACGAGACCCTCGAGGCCGTCGGCCTCGCCGCTGCCAGGGACCTGCGGGTGCGCACCCTCTCCGGCGGCCAGCGGCGGCGGCTGGACGTCGCCCTCGGCATCATCGGGCGCCCGGAGCTGCTCTTCCTGGACGAGCCCACGACGGGGTTCGACCCGGAGGCGCGTCGGCAGTTCTGGGCGCTGATCCGTGAGCTGCACGACGAGGGCACCACGATCCTCCTCACCACCCACTACCTCGACGAGGCCGCGGAGCTCTCAGACCGCGCGGCCGTGATCGCCGGCGGGCGCCTCGTCGACCTCGCCCCAATCGACGAGATCGGGCCGGCGGACGCCCGCATCCCGATCGTCCGCTGGACCGATGCGGACGGCGCGCACGAGGTCCGCACCACCGAGCCCGCGACCCTCGTCGCCCGCCTCGTCGCCGCCGCGGGCGGCGAGCCCCGTGGCGTCGAGATCCGGCGCCCGAGCCTGGAGGACGTGTACCTCCGGCTCATCGGGCAGGAGGCCGACGCATGACCACGAGCCTGACGTCCGCGGTCGACACCCCGACCGCCCGGGCGGGCTCGGTCGCCCGCACGGCGCGGCTCGGCGCACTCCGGATCGGGTGGGAGGTGCGCCAGTACTTCCGCGAGCGGGACACGCTCTTCTTCACGTTCCTCTTCCCGACGATGATCTTCGCGATCTTCGCCGCGGCGTTCAGCGCCACCGGGAAGGTGGGGACCGCGCCAGACGGCTCCGGCGGGATCAGCGTCGCCGCGTCCTACCTGCCGGGTCTCGTGGCCGCGGGCATCGTGCTCTCCGGGGTGCAGAACCTCGGCATCCAGATCGCGCAGGAGCGCAGCGACGGCACGCTGAAACGGCTCGGGGGCTCCCCGCTGCCCGCCGTCAGCTACTTCATCGGCAAGGCGGGGATGGTCCTCGTCACCGGCGCGATCCAGCTGGTGCTGCTGCTCGGGGTCGCGCACCTCGCGTTCGGCGTCGCGTTGCCCTCCGACGGGACGCACTGGCTGCGGTTCGCCTGGCTCTTCCCGCTCTCGATCCTGATGGCGGCCGTGCTCGGAATCGGCATCGCCGGGCTGCCCCGATCCGGACGGTCCGCGAGCGCGGTGATCGTCCCGATCCTCCTCGTCCTCCAGTTCGTGTCCGGGGTCTACCTCCGGTTCGCGGACCTGCCGGGCTGGCTGCAGGCGATCGCGTCGGTGTTCCCGGTCAAGTGGGTCGCCCAGGGCATGCGCTCCGTCTTCCTCCCGGAGTCCTTCGCCTCCGTCGAGCAGTCGGGCGGCTGGGATCTCGGTACGACGGCGCTCGTCCTCGCGGCCTGGACGGTGGTCGGGCTCGTGGCGGCGCGGCTCACCTTCCGCTGGGTGCGGAGGAACGGGTGACGGGGCCCGCGACGGCTCAGAGCGCGGTGGCGACGAGGGTCGGCTCGGGCTGGAGGACCACCCCGAACTCGCTCAGCACGCGCTGCTGGATGTACCGCGCGAGCTCGAGCACCTGACCGGCGGTCGCGTGGCCGCCGTTGACGATCGCGAGCGTGTGCTTGCGGGAGATGTGCGCGTCCGAGCCGGGCAGCCGGAACCCCCGCTGCACGCCGGCGTGCTGGATCAGCCACGCGGCCGAGAGCTTCACGCGCGGCTCCCCGTCCCTCGCGGGCCGGGGCGGGAGCGCGGCCCCGAGCGGAACGACCACGTCGGGCTCGTCACCGGAGGTGGGCCACCGGGGCGCGTCGTGCGGCAGGGTGCGGGCGAACCGCTCGGTCACGATCGGGTTCGTGAAGAACGAGCCGACGCTGACCGACTCCGGGTCCTCCGGGTCGACGACCATGCCCTTCGAGCGGCGCAGCTCGAGCACCGTGTCGCGGAGGGCGCCGATCGGCACCCGGCCGCCGATGGGCACGCCCAGCGCGTCGGCGAGCTGCGCGTACGCGACCGGCGAGCTGAGCACCGGGCCGACCCCAAGCGCACGGTGCAGCAGCAGCTCGACGGCGAGCACGACGCCCGTGAGCCCCTGCTTGAAGATGCTGGTCCGGTACCCGAGCCGCAGCTCGGAGGCGGGCATGCGACGGACCGTGCCGGTCTCCTTGTCGAGGAACTCGACGGCGGCGAGCGTCGCGGCGAGCTCCTGCCCGTAGGCGCCGATGTTCTGGATGGGGGCGGCACCGCACGAGCCGGGGACGCCGGAGAGCGCTTCGATGCCGCTCCAGCCCTGCCGCACCGCCTCGGCGCACAGCGCGTCCCAGGGCTCCCCCGCCTGCACGCGGACGCGCACCTCCTCCCGCTGCTGAGCGGGCCGGAGGGACCGCTCCAGCGCCCGGAGGCGCTCGGCGGGGCTCGTCGGCGGGCCGGCCGGTGTGGGCGCGGCGCCCTGGAGGCGCTCGATCCCCCTCGTCGCCACGACCAGCACGGTGCCGTCGAAGCCGTCGTCGCCGATGACGACGTTCGACCCGCCTCCGAGCACGAGCAGCGGCTCGTCGTCCGCCCAGGCGCCGAGCGCGGTCTGCACGACGTCGTCCTTCGTCGTCGCGACGACGATGCGGCGTGCCGGGCCTCCGACGCGCAGCGTCGTCAGGGCGGCGAGCCGCAGGTCCTCCCCCGCAGCGGGTTCCACGCTCATCGTCCGCTCCCGCCGCTAGACGGCACCGGCGGCGCCCGGCAACGGACCGCTCAGCGCCACGCGCACCTGGGCACGGCCGAGGACGGTCTGGCCGCCGACCTTCGCGGTGACGTCGATGCGCGCCTCCTCGGCCTCCACCTGCCCGACCTTCGCCTCGAGCTCGAGCAGCACGGTCCCCTCCGGGGGCACGGGCACCGGACGGGTGAAGCGCACACCGTAGTCGAGCACGCGATCCGCCCCGAACCGCTCGACGACCGGCTGCACCGCCAGCCCCATCGTGAGCATCCCGTGGGCCAGCACGCCCGGGAGGCCCGCGGCCGTCGCCACGTCGTCCCGGTAGTGGATCGGGTTGAAGTCGCCGGAGGCGCCCGCGTAGCGCACCAGGTCGTCCCGGTCGATCTCGAACGAGCCGGTCGCGACGACGTCGCCGACCTCGAGCCGTTCCGCGCTCATGCGTCACCCCGGACGACGAGGGTCGAGATCGCGGTCACGACGTGCTCGCCGCGTGCGTCCCGGACGGCGGACTCGGAGGTCACCATGGCGTTCCCACCGAGGGTCTTGACCCCGGTGACGGTCATCGACGCGGTCAGCAGGTCGCCCGCGACGATCGGCCGGGTGAAGCGGAACCGCTGTTCGCCGTGCACGACGCGCGAGAAGTCGACGCCGGCCGATTCGTCCGCGAGCAGCTGAGCGAGCGTCTGCTCCTGCACCACGACGGCGAAGGTCGGCGGCGCGACGACGTCGGAGTAGCCGGCGGCCTTGGCCGCCTCCGGATCGAGGCTCAGCGGGTCGGAGGAGCCGACGGCGCGAGCGAACTCGCGGACCTTCTCGCGCCCCACGAGATAGGGCTCGGTGTCGGGGTACACCCTGCCCTCGAGGTCGGCGGTGACGGTCACGCCTGCATCGTAGCCAGGTGCGCGCACCGCCCAGGCGATGCCCGAACCGACGGGACCAGACTTCGGAGCATGACGAAGACCTCCCTTCCCGCCCGCCTGATCGGCTCCCGCTCCGTCGGCGCCGTCGGGCTCGGCGCGATGCCCATGTCCATCGAGGGTCGCCCCGACGAGGCGCGCTCCATCGCGACCATCCACGCCGCGCTCGACGCGGGCGTGACCCTGATCGACACCGCCGACAGCTACCACCTGCTCGCCGGCGAGGTCGGGCACAACGAGCGGCTGATCGCCCGCGCGCTCGAGACCTACGAGGGCGACAGGAGCGACGTCCTCGTCGCGACGAAGGGCGGCCACCTGCGCCCGGGCGACGGCTCGTGGACGCAGGACGGCTCCGCACGCCACCTGATCGAGGCCGCTGAGGCGTCGCGGGACGCGCTGGGAGTCGAGATCATCGACCTGTACCAGTTCCACCGGCCGGACCCCCGGGTGTCGTTCGCCGAATCCGTCGGCGCTCTCGTGCACCTGCTCGACGAAGGCGTGATCCGCATGGCCGGGCTCTCCAACGTCGACGTCGACCAGATCGAGCAGGCGATGGAGCTGACCGACGGCCGCATCGTGTCGGTGCAGAACCAGTTCTCCCCGTCGTTCCGGTCCTCGCTCGGCGAGCTGCAGCGGTGCGCGGAGCTCGGCCTCGCATTCCTCCCGTACAGCCCGCTCGGCGGCATCGGGAGCGCCGCGGAGCTGGGCGGGAGGAACGCCGCGTTCCAGCGCGTCGCCGACGACCGCGGCGTGAGCCCGCAGCAGGTCGCGCTGGCGTGGGAGCTGTCGCTCGCCCCGGTCGTGATCCCCATCCCCGGCGCGTCCCGACTGGAGACCATCCGCGACTCGGCCGCCGCCGCGGAGCTGCACCTCACCGAGGAGGAGCTCGCGACGCTGAACGCCTGACCGGGTCGCGTCGACCCCTCGCGCTTCAGCGGGCTGTGCGCACTTCGGCGGGCCGCTGAACGCGCGCTTCGGCAGGCTGTGCGCGCTTCAGCAGGCTGCGCGCACGTCGGCAGGCTGCGCGCACTCCAGCAGGCCGCTGAGCGCGCGCCGAGCCTGCTGAAGCACATCCGGCCTGCCGAAGTGCTCGGCTCGGAGGGGCCGCTCGAACGGGCCTCCGAGACGGCGAAGGGCCCCTGCGATCGGGATTCGCAGGGGCCCTTCGTGACCGTGGTCAGCGATCGGTGCTCGACCGTGTCACTGGCAGCTGTCGCACTGCAGCAGATCCATCGGGTCGACCGGAATCGCGTAGCCGTCGATGCTCTCCGTGTCGAAGTTCATGACTGCTCCTTCCGCTCGCTGCCGTCGACCTTCCCCAGTCGACGGCGGGTGTGACTGCTTCCGCCCATGAGCGGCCCCCGCTCCCTGAGCGAGTAGAACCACCATATACCGGGGCGGCGACAGAAACGAGCCCCTACATGTTGTGTCTGCGACTTCTCAGCGTGTCGCCCGCAACGGCGCGGATCGGCGGGCTGCGGACGCGCGTGTCGCGGCGTGTCGGCTCCATGGCGGGACGATGCCACTGCCCTCCGACAGCCGACGGGAGCGCCCGAGGGAGGCCACGGGCAGCACGGCGAGACCCGTCGACCACGACACGGCCCGCAGCACGAAGCGGCCGCCGGCGGTGCGTCCGCGACGCCGTGTCACGGATCGAGGGCGCCGAAGGCGGGATGCTAGAGTCGTCGTCGCTTCCGGCCCGGCGACGGGATCGGCATGCGCCCCGATAGCTCAGTGGTAGAGCATCTCCATGGTAAGGAGAAGGTCAAGAGTTCAATCCTCTTTCGGGGCTCGGACCGGCCACCGCACACCCTGCGGCGCGGCGGCCCTCGCGGCGGGGTAGCTCAGGTGGTTAGAGCACACGGCTCATAATCGTGGTGTCGCGGGTTCAAGTCCCGCCCCCGCTACGTCAGGCCCGGTTCTCCGGGTTTCCCGATCGGCCCGGAGCTGCTGCAGCTCCGGGCCGATCGTCCTGTCCCAGGACCCCCACCTCCGGGCTCGTGACCCTGGGGGCGCTTCGCCCTCTTCAGCGCCCCGGCTCGACCGACCACCACCCGGTTCGTCGCCGACGCGTCGTCCGAGGGTGCACTCGCTGCCCCCATACGATGCACGAATGCGCGCATCCAGCCTGCCCGCGCCGTTCCTGCCGCTGCTCGATCGACTCTCGGGAGCAGTCCGCTGCCGGCTGCTCGTGAGCCGCTACTGCCGGGAGGTGCTCGAGGCGGTCGGCCGGCCGCCGACCGCCGGTCCGGGGCAGATGCCGCCTCGGACGCTCGTCGTCGGCAACGACCCCATGCGCATCCTGCTCTTCGGCGAGGGGGTCACGGTGGGGTACGGGGTGAGGACGCGCGCCGACGCGATCGACGGCCCTCTCGCGGCCCGAATGGCCGAGCTGACGGGACGCGGCGTGATCCTCGAGAACAGGGCCCGCCCCCACGTCCGCGTGGACGAGACGGCGGACTCGCTCGGCGGAGCAGGCACTCACACCTTCGCGGTCGGCGTCTGGAGTCCTGCGCTCACCGAGACGCTGGAGCGCCTCACGCTGCGTGGCTGGCGCACCCGGCTGAGCGCGATGCTGGAGCGGATCCGAGCCGACTCGGACATGCCGCTGGTGCTCGCACTGCTCCCCGTACCCGCGGGCACGCACCCGTCGGTGCTCGTCCTGCGACCGTGGTACGCCCGACTGAACCGCACGATCGCGGAGGTCGCCGCCCGGTTCCCCGACGTGCACACGGTGGAGCTCGGTGCGGTGGTCGTCCCCATGCGCGCGAGCGACCCCGTTCTGGGCGCCGCCGACTACCGACGACAAGCCGACCCGCTGGCAGCAGCGGTGCACCGCGCCCTCCGCTCGTCGTCGGCGACCGGGGACGCCCGCACCCCGCGCAGCTGAACCGGTGCGGTCCCGAGATCCGCGTACCGGTCGGCCTCAGGTCGGAACACGCCGGGGAGGTGAGGGAAGGCGGGAGAGCGCCTCCGCGCGGCGTGTGGCGATATCCGCCCCCTCCGTGCAGCGTCAGCGCGCGGGGATCCAGACGCGCATCGCGTCCGCGCCCCGATTCGCCCACGCGAAGTAGGGGACGGCGCGGAACGCGACGCTCCGGCGCTCGGGTGCGCCGCCACCCGCCGGAGGATAGGGATCGATCCGAGGCCCATGTCGGTGCACCCACCCGGCCGCTGCCACGGTCGGGACCGCGAGCGTCGCGTCGGGCTCCCCTTTCCGAAGCGGCCCCTCCGGGTCGATATGCAGATCGTCGATCTCGGCACCGTCGGGCAGATCGGCCTGCTCCACCGCGAACACGAGTGGGCCCGCTGCGATAGCGACCGAGTCGCGGATGCCGTCGATGCGGTCGTCCGCCGCGATGAGCCGAGGCTCCATCGGCAGGTCGAGCACCACTCGATCGCCGGCGGTCCAACGCCGTCGCCGTGCGGCGAGGCCCGGCTCGACGGAAGCGCCGTCGACGGTCGCGCCCTGCGCCCACCCGGGCACGCGGAACGCGAGCTCCGCCTCCTCCACGGGCGCATCGCGCACCGTCACCGTCACGCGCCCGTCACGCGGGTAGTCCGTCTCGACATCGAGCACGAAGCCCGCCGCTCGGACCGTGCCGTGCACGTACTGATGCAGCTGGAGACTCGGGCCGTCACCGGAGCCCGTGGTCGCCGCGTACGCACCCAGGCTTGCCAGCGTGCGCATGATGTTCGGCGGACAGCACGCGGTGCTGAACCAGCCGAGGCGGCCGTTCACCGGGTTCCGCTGATCGTCGGGCTCCGCGCCGTTGCGCACCTGGAGCGCGTTGACGTAGAAGTACTCGCCGCCGCGCAGGGAGACGCCGGGAAGCATCCCGTTCAGGAGCATCCGCTCGACCTGGTCCGCGTAGCGCTCGTCCCCGGTCGCGACGAGCATCCGGTGGGCCCACTGCAGGCCGCCGATCGCCGCGCAGCTCTCGGCGTAGGCGCGGTCCGAGGGCAGCTCGAACGGGTCGCCGAACGCCTCTCCCTCCCACCGTGCGCCCAGGCCGCCGGTCACGTACTGCTTCGTCGCCGTCATGGAGGCGAACTGGCCCGCGACCGCATCCAACAACCGGTCGTCGCCGGTCTCGACGGCCACGTCCGCCGCCCCCGAGGCGAGGTAGACGGCTCGCACCGCGTGACCCTCGACCGAGGTCGCCTCGCGCACGGGGACACGGTCGGAGAAGTAGGTCGAGTCGCGCCCGTAGGCGGCGACGGTCCCATGACCCCGGGCGTCGACGAACCACCCGGCGAGATCGAGGTAGGCGCGCGTGCCGGTCTCGCGGTAGAGCTCCACGAGCGCAGTCTCGATCTCCGGGTGGCCGTCGAGCTCGTGCGAGCCGTCCGGTCCGAAGGTCGCCACCAAGTGGTCCGCGAGCCGAACGGCGACATCGAGCAGCGCCGTGTCGCCCGTTCCCCGCACCTGTGCCACGGCGGCCTGCATGAGGTGGCCGGCGCAGTAGAGCTCGTGCGTCCAGCCGAGCTCGGAGTACCGCGCGATGCCTCGCAGCTGGACCATCGAGTCGAGGTAGCCGTCCTCGGCCTGCGCCGACGCCACCAGCCGGGTGAGCTCCCGCTGGCGCTCCCGCAGCGCCCCGTCACCGGTCCGGGCGATCTCCCACGCGGCGGCCTCGAGCCACTTGTAGACGTCGGAGTCGGCGAAGATGTCGCCGACCGCCCGGCCCGTCCCGCCGCCGGCCGCCCGCTCGAGGTTGCCGACGTTCCCGGCCCGGTGCAGCTGCTGCCAGCCCTCGGGGATGGAGACGGCCGCGTTCACCGAAAGCCGCTCCGCCCAGAAGCCGCCGGTGACGGTCACCCCGTCGACGCCGACCGGGCGGAACGCGACCCGGGCCGCCTCGCTCGGCGCGAGCGGACCGCGGACGGTGCCGCTCACGCGCGCACCGCCGTGGCGAGCAGGTGCTCGCGCGGGCTCGACCACGACGCCAGGACGGCCCGCAGGTCGTCCCGGAGGTCCGTGGCGATGGCTTGCGCGTGGGCGTCGTCGATGAGAGCGCCGATATCCACCGTGCTCCGGGTCTCGGTCGACCGGACCGCGGCCTCGGTCATCGCCAGGGTCCACACGTTCTCGTGGATCTCGCCCGACGGCGTGTCCCCTGATCGGACCGCGCCGATGAATTCGGCAAGCGACCCCTCGATCGACTCGTGCGCGGCGTGCGGGACGTCGAGGTGCTCGACGGCGCGGTCCCCGTCCTGCACCTCGACCGATGACTCGCCGTCCCAGGTCACGGTGCCGCGTTCCGTACCCGCGCGCCAGACGCCGTTCCAGGAGGTCTCGAGCCCGGGGGCGACCCAGCTGCCGAAGTACTGGAACCGGGCGCCGCCCTCGAACTCGAAGACCGCGGTAGCCGCCGCATCGCCGCGGAACCAGCTCCAGGAGGGGTTGAAGGACCGGCAGTCGACGGTCAGCGGCACCCGTCCGATCACGGCACGGGCGACGTCGAAGGAGTGGATCGCCATGTCGACGAGCAGCGGATGGTCCATCTCCTCACGGAACCCGCCGAAGTGCGGCGCCTTCAGGAACTCGGTGCTGAGCAGCCCGATCCCGCCGAGCGACGCCGCCCGCCGCCGCAGCTCGTCGAGCGCCGCGTAGTAGCGCCGGGACTGGCTGACCATGAGCAGCCTGCCGGTCGTCTCGGCGGCGGCGACGAGGATCAGCGCGTCACGGACCGTCGGCGTGACGGGCTTCTCGCAGAGCACCGGGTACCCGGCGTCGAGGGCGGCGAGGTTCACCGGGAGGTGCGCGACGGGCACCGTGACGTCGACGATCGCGTCGGCGCTCTCGCTCCGCGCGAGCGCCACGGCGTCCGGTCCCGTCGGCACCAGGCGGCCGCGAGCCGCGAGCGCGTCAGCGGCCGCGCGGGGGTCGAGGTCGGCCAGCCCGACGAGCTCGGCGTCCTCCGATCGGTCGATCGCGCCGATCCAGGCGCGGCCCATCTGCCCGGCGCCGACGAGGACGAGTCGCAGCGGCGCGCTCACGAGTGGCTCACCCGGTCCTCCTCGTTCATGGCGCCGCGGTAGTCGTGCCCGTCGAAGAACTCGCCGGAGTCGTAGCGGAGCAGGGTGGGCAGCGCCGGGGCCGGCAGCGCCGGGGCGACCCAGTCGACGCCGTTCGCGATCACCCGGCGCACGTCCGGGTGGTGGTAGACGGGGAAGTCCTGGTCGCCAGGGCTGAAGAAGAAGATCTTCCCGTGGCCGCGGCGGAAGGTCATTCCGCTCCGGAACACCTCGCCGCCCGAGAACGAGCTGATGAAGATCAGCTCGTCGGGGACGGGCACGTCGAAGAACTCGCCGTACATCTCCTGCTCGGGGATCACGATCGGGTTCGGCACCCCCCGCGCGATCGGGTGCGTGGGGTTCACGGTCCACACCAGCTCGCGGTCGTGCTCGCTGCGCCACCGGAGGGTGCAGGTGGTGCCCATGAGCTTCACGAACAGCTTCGACCAGTGCCCGGAGTGCAGCACGACCAGTCCCATGCCCTCGAGCACCCGCTGGTGCACCCGCTCGACGACGTCGTCCCGCACCTCGCCGTGCGCCGCGTGCCCCCACCAGACGAGCACGTCGGTCGACGCGAGCCGCTCCGCCGTGAGGCCGTGCTCCGGCTGGTCGAGCGTGGCGGTGGAGACCTCGACGGCGGCGCCGAGGTACCCCTCGATCCCCTGCCGGATCGTCTCGTGCATGCCGTCCGGGTAGGTCGCGCGGACGTGCTCCTCCACCTGCTCGTGACGGTTCTCACCCCACACGACCACGCGCAGCGGTCGTTCGTTCCAGCCCATGCGGACCGTCCTTCCTCGTGTCCCTCCGCGTTCCGCGGGGGAGGTCATTTGACGGCCCCGCCGAGCGCACCGGCGGCGATGTACCGCTGGGCGACGATGAGCAGGACCGCGGCCGGCAGCGAGGCGAGCACGGAGGTCGCCATGACCGGCCCCCAGTTCGTCACGTTCGAGCCGATGTAGTTGTAGATGCCGAGCGTGATCGGCCGGACGGCGTCAGTCGACGTCAGGGTCAGCGCGATCAGGAAGTCGCCCCACGCCCCGAGGAACGTGAAGAGCGCGGCGGTCACGATCGCGTTGCGGCTGATCGGCACCACGATGGAGATGAAGGCGCGGAGGTCGTTCGCCCCGTCGACGAGCGCCGCCTCGACCAGGCTCGGCGGGATCGACTCCATGAAGGCCCGCATGAGCAGGATCGAGAACGGGATCTGCACCGCGCTGTCCGCGAGGATCAGCCCGACGTAGGTGTTCAGCAGACCCACGTCGTTGAACAGGGTGTAGAGCGCGTTCGCGATCACGATCGTCGGGATCATCTGCGTCACGAGCAGCACGAGCAGGAACACCCGCGTGCCGCGCATGCGGAAGCGGGCGAGTCCGTACGCGGCCGGCGTCGCGACGAGCAGGGTGACGACCACGGTGCCGAGCCCGATGATCATGCTCGAGACGAAGTTGGCGCTCTGCTGCTGGAAGGCGGCGATGTAGCCGTCGAAGGTCGGGTTGGTCGGGAACCAGGTCGCCGTCGCGGCGCCGGCCGTCGCCTGCAGCGACGTGTTCACCATCCAGTAGACGGGGAACACCATGAGCCCGAGGAAGAGGATTCCGAGCGCGGTCATCGGGATGGCGCGTGCGCGGCTGCGGTGGCGCCGCGGCAGCGGGACGCGGACGGTGGTGGAGGTCATTCGTCGGCCGCCTTCCGGGAGATGGAGATGTAAACCACCGCGAAGACGAACGACACGACGATGAGCACATTGCTGATCGCGGCGCCGATGCCGAACTCGAAGTTGACGAACGACTGGTGGTACGCGTTCGTCGCGAGGGTCTGCGTGGAGTTCGCTGGGCCCCCACCGGTGAGTCCGAGGATGATGTCGACGACCTTCAGCGTGTAGACGATGCCGAGCACGATGACGACGCTCACGACCGAGCGGATCGACGGCCATGTCACGTAGCGGAAGGCCTTCACGCCTGTGGCGCCGTCGAGCGACGCCGCCTCGTAGAGCTCCGGCGGCACGGACTGCAGCCCGCTGTACAAGATCGTCGTGTTGAACGGGATGCCGAGCCAGATGTTCACGCCGATGACGGCGGCGAGCGCCAGGCTCGGGCTCACGAGCCACGGGATGCTCGGCACCCCGAACAGGCCGAGGAACTGGTTGAGCGCACCGCTGTCTTGGTCGAGCATCCACTTCCACACCGCGCTCGACGCGATGAGCGGGAGCAGCCACGGCAAGAGCAGCAGCCCTCGGAGGAAGCCGCCGAGCGGGAAGTTGCGGCGGAAGAAGAGCGCGAGCCCCAGCCCGATCGCGAATTGCGCCACGATCGAGCCGACGGTGAACAGAGCCGTGTTCACGAGCGTCGTGGCGAAGACCGCGCTCGTGAACGTCTGGGCGTAGTTCGCGAACCCGACCCACGGCGCCTCGCCGGTGAAGAAGGTCCTCGTCGTGTAGTCCTGGAACGACATCAGGATGTTCTTCACGACCGGGTACCCGAAGAACGCCGCCACGAACAGCACGGCGGGTGCGATGAACAACCATCGCGAGACGCCGGCGAGCAGGCGGGCCCTCGCGCGGCCCGGTCGTCCGGTGGTGACCAGCGGGCCTCCGCGGGCCCCTGCCTGTGCTGACACGGTCATGCTGCTCCTTCCCTCGGATCGGATGGGAGGAGGGGGCTGGACCCGCCCCCTCCCCGGTGGTCACTGGCTCTGCGACTGCGCCTGCTGGAGCGCGGCTGAGGGGGAGGCCTTGCCGGTCAGGGCGAGCTGGACGGCGGTGTAGATCTTCGTGGCGGCCTTGGGCCAGTCGGGTCCGAGCTCGCCCGTACGAGCGCGGGCGGTCTTGACCGTGGTCACGAACGACGCGACCTGCGGGTGCGTCTTCGCCCAGGCGTCGGCGGCCGTCTCGTTCGTGGGCACGTTGCCCGTGACTCCCGCGATCGTGGACTGCATCTTCTCCGATGCGAGGCAGCCGACGAACTTGCCGGCGAGCTTCATCGTGTCCTTGTTCCCGGTCTGCGGGACGGTGAAGGCCTCGCCGCCGAGCGGGGCGACGGTCGGGTCGCCGGTGCGCGTGGGGATGGGCACGCTGTCGAACTCGAGGCCCTTCGCGGCGTTCAGCGACGGCAGCTGCCACGGGCCGTTGATCATCATGGCGGCCTTGCCGGCGATGAACTGGTTGTCGACGTCGGCCTGCGCCCAGGTGATGGAGCTCTTCGACATCGATCCGTCGTTCTGCAGGTCGAGCACGAACTGCAGCGCCTGCGCGGCCTGCGGGGTGGCGATGTCCTTCTCGTCGCCGCCGTTGGACCAGAAGAACGGCAGGAACTGCCAGGTGCCCTCGTAGGTGTTGATATTGCTCATCGCGAAGCCGTAGGTCTTGCCCTTGGTCAGCTTCTTCGCGGCGGCGCGCAGCTCGTCCCAGGTCTTCGGCGGGGTGACGCCGGCGTCGGAGAGCAGCTTCTTGTTGTAGTACAGCGCGATCGAGTTGGTGACCGGCTCGAGCCCGTACAGGTCGCCCTTGTACGAGTTCGCGGCCTTCACCGCCGGCACGAGCCCGTCGGCGTTCAGCCCGTAGTCGCTGAGGGGCGAGAGCGCGCCGGAGGAGGCGATCTGCTGCACGTCGGGGTTGTCGAGCATGAGCACGTCGGGCAGCGTCCGGGACGAGGCCTGCTGGAGCACCTTGGCGATGAGCCCCGCGCCGGCGACGTGATTGATCGTCACCGTCGCCCCCACCTGCTTCGCGCAGGTCTGGTAGATCGGGTTGTACGACGCCGTGTAGTAGTCCTCGATGGTGAGCTTCGTCCCGCCTCCCCCGCCACCGCCTCCCGATCCGGAGGAGCAGGCGGTGAGGCCGATGGGAACGAGCGCCGCGGCGGCGACGACCGCGACGATCCTGGGGGTCTTCATGATCGGTGAGCTCCTTTGCTGCGGGAAGACGGGACGTGTCCGCGCGTCAGGACGCGACGGATCCTCGGCACCGCGAAGGCGGTGTCCCGTAGTGCGTTGACGGTCGCCCGACGGGTCGGCGGTTGTGGTCGACCGCGCGCTGATGTGAGCGCTCACTCTGCATCGAGTGAAGCCGCATCGTTCTCCGATCCCCATCGATCGCGCCGTCCGGTCGGGCGTTGCGGAGCATCATTCGCGTACTGCTCGCCGGCTGTCAATGATTTTTTTTAAGCGCTTTACCTGGGCGTGTCGAGCGCTAGGGTCTCGACGAGGAGAACCGCCGATGGTGCGCATGCAGGACGTGGCCGAGCACGCGAACGTCTCCATCGCGACCGTGTCGTTCGTCGTGAACGGCACGAAGCGGGTCTCGGACAAGACCCGGCGTCGCGTGGAGAGCGCGATGTCGGAGCTCGGCTTCACCCGGAACGTGGTCGCGCGCGCGCTCGCCAGCAAGCGCTCGCGGATCATCGCGCTGCTGTTCCCCCAGCTCGATCTGCGGTTCAACGCCGCGTCCATGGACTTCGTCCACGGCGCCTCGACCGCGGCCGCGGAACGCGACCACCACCTCGTGGTGTGGCCGGTAGCGAACGATCCGACGGCTCTCCGGGGCTACCTCGACGGCGGCCTCGTCGACGGCGTCCTCGCGATGGAGGTCCAGCTCGAGGACCCGCGCGTGCCCACGCTGGAGGAGACGAAGACCCCATTCGTGCTGATCGGGCGGACCGCCGACCCGAGCGGCCTCGCCTGGGCGGACATCGACTTCGAGAAGACGGTCCGGGAGAACCTCGACCACCTCGCCGCGCTCGGCCACGAGCGGATCGCGCTCGTACTGGAGCCCCAGCACGTGCTCGGCGAGTCGGCCTACGCGCCGCCCGTGCGCGTCGAGGCCGCCTACCGCGACTGGTGCGCCGACCGCGGGTTCGACGCGATCGTCGCGCCATGTCGGCGCGACCCGGCGAGCGGCACGGAGCTCGCCGCCGCCCTGCTCGCCGAGCACCCGGACCTGACCGCCGTCGCGATCATGAACGACGAGGCCGCACCCGGCCTGCTCCGCGGGATCCGGGCGAGCGGCAGGACGATCCCCGGCGACGTGTCCGTCCTCGGCGTCGGCATGGCGTCGAAGGTGGCGGCCTTCTGCGAGCCCCCGCTCGTCCACTCGTCGCCGCCCGGCTACGAGCTGGGCCACGCCGCGGCAATCGCGCTGATCGAGCTGCTCGACGACCCGGACGTGGAGCCGATCAGGACCCTGCTGCCGTGCCGGTTCGGCGAGGGAGACAGCGTCGGCCCGGCCCGGCCGTTCGACTCAGCTCGGACGATTGGGACGTCCATGCCGTGAGGGGCATGGAGGAGTCCAGCGCTCCGGAGAGCGAGCAGCACGCCACCGCGGCGGCGGAAGCCCTTCGACTCGGCAAGACGATCCGCGAGCCCTTCAGGATTCCGTCCGGGCGGCTCGATACTCGGCGAGGACCGGAGGCACGCCGTCGGTGAGCATGGTCCGCCGCACGCGTCCGAGCAGTCTGGACATCGCGAAGCCCCCGAGACCGGTGAAGCCCGTGTGCGCCCAGGTGAAGCGCGCGCCGCTGGCGCTCGGCTCGAGGCGGCAGGTGACCTCGGTGACGTCGCCGTCCTCATCGCCGTTCCAGCTGTAGCGGAGCAGGTGCGGCGCCTGCACTTCGAGCACCTCGCAGGCGACCACGCCGGACCAGCCGATCGTCGGCCTGCCCACGAAGCGGAACCGACGACCGACTTCCGGAGCGAATCCCTCCGGGCGGCCGCCCCGGCCCGTGGCGGTCCACCTCGCCACCCAGCCCGGATCGGTGAGCACCTGCCACACCTCCTCGACGGCGTAGGGATACTCCCGCGTGACCGTGTAGCCGCTCATGGGCGCTCCTTCGTGGTGGCGATGAGTGAACCTACCGATCGTTAGGTAGGTGGTCAAGCCTAACGATCGGTAGGCTGCTCCGGTGACGAGCGCAGACGCCCCCGCCGGCCGCCGTCGTGATGGAGCGACGACCCGGGCGAACGCCCTGCGGGTGGCCATGACGCTGTTCACGGAGCAGGGCTACGAGGCGACCTCGCTCCGGCAGATCGCCGATGCGTTGGGCATCAACAAGGCGTCGCTCTACTACCACTTCCCCAACAAGGAGGCGATCCTCCGGTCGGTGTTCGAGCAGCGGGGCTCGGAGGCGGCCGAGCTCGTCGCGTGGTGCGAGCGGCAGCCGCGGACCCCGGACCTGCTCCGCGAAGCCGTGCTGCGCTGGGTGGACTCGTTCTCCGAGGAGAAGCTGCAGGGCATCCGTTTCCTCCGGGCGAACCCCTTGATCGGCCGGGTACTCGCCGACACGGAGGGAGACCGCATCGGCGACCCGTTGAACCGGCTCAGCGATCTGCTCGAGCCCCTCCTGCCCGATCGCAGCCCCGCGAGGGTGGTGCTCGTGCGGATGGCGGTGCTGAGCATCAACGCCGCGGTCGAAGCCGGCACGGGCACGGATGCTGCGGACGCCGACATCATCGCGGCAGCGCACGCTGCCGCCGATGCCCTTCTGCTGCGGGCGATACAGCCGTGACCGCCCCCTCAATGTGGCGAGCCGATTGCGGCATCACTCGACGGCGGGGACCCGCCGCACGGTGTGCGGTGGGCCCCGCCGCGACCGATCAGTCGGCGGGGCGCAGGCGGCTGATCAGCGAGGTCCCTCGCGGCTGGCGAGTCCGGGTCCGGGTGCGGATCCGGGTTCGGCCCCGCCGACCGGACCGGAGCGCCGCGGACCAGAGCTCCTGCTCCACGCGTCCGGCGAAGTCGCGGAGTGGCCGCAGCTCGGCGGGGCGCATCTCTCGCGGCTCCCGATCGGCGATGCACAGCGTGCCGATGCGATAGCCGTCCCAGGTGCGGATCGGGAACCCCGCGTAGAACCGCAGCGCGTCGGGCCCGGTGAAGAGCGGGCTGTCCGCCAACCGCGGATCCTGCGAGGTGTCGTTGATCAGCACCAGGCCGTCCTGCTGGATGGTGTGGGTGCACGCGGTCTGGTCGCGAGGGAGCAGGGCCGGCACGCCCGTGGTGGCCTTCTGCCACATCACCGCGTCGTCGATGATGTTGATCGACGCGTGCGACACGCCGAACATCAGCTTCGCCTGTCGCACCACGGCTTCCATCAAGGTGTCCGAGCCCGGCTCGATCCGAAGCGACTCGAGCGCTCGCTGCCGCATCCGCTCGTCGTCCGGCAGGTTCCTGATGGAGAGCGGCGACTCGGGCGTGACGTGACCCTGCACCTCCACCATCCGCAGATAGAGCGGCGTCACGATGTCGTTCGCCCACTCCTCGTAGGTGGACGGCGAGAAGCGGCTCGCGAACTCCGGCTGGCGGATCGGGGCGGAGAGCTCCCGGTAGTGGATGCGCGATGTCAGCGCGCACATCTGCTCCGTCATCGCCCCCAACCTCGTCGCTGCCTCGAACACGGGTCGGGTCCGCCAGTCGATCCCGAGCGGGTACGACACGTGCGCCGAATCCCAGAGCGCGATCGGTGTGGTCTTGGCGGTCTCGTTGAGCAGCAGATCGGCGAGGGCGGCGAACTGCATCTGCCACTTCGCCTCCGGCACCCGCGCCTCGGCGGCGTGCTCCCCGAGCATCACCACGACCGCGTCGTACCGCCGCAGCCGCAGGCCTTTGAGCCCTTGCAAGGCGGCCTTCGCGGTCGCGTCCGGGGCGGCGACCACGTCGAGGTCCACGCCGCGGCCCGACCGTGCGGCCAGCACATCGGCGACGCGACCGGGGAGCCCGAGGTTGTGGTCGCGGAGCCCACGCCCCTCCAGCACACCGCCGCCGTACATGAGCACGCGATATGGCCGGGGGCCTGATCGGTGCAGCCCCGCCACGGCGTCGGGCCTCGCCTCGAGGTCCTGGACCTCGGACGATCCGGCGGCTCGCGCGTTCTTCAGCATCGTCCGCAGCACGTCGCGCGCGCCGGGGCGGAGAGAACTCTGGAGGGCGCTCATCGCGCGGCCCCGACGGAGTCAGCGGAATCCCGGGGACTGTGGAGCAACATGTGCGGTACTCGATTCGTTCGGTAGCCCGGCGGACCTCGAGGGTTCCGTGGCTTTGCGTCGCCAGCTCGCGCTGGGTTTGCCGATTCGTGAAAGCGGGAACGACACCATTGCCGTTCGTCGCGAGCAGAAGATAGTCGACGACGAGATCGGACCGATGTCACCATTTCGTGTGACGTGCGGGGTGACTGCCGGCCGCCGGAGGCAGGCGTCCCGGACGCGGGTCGCGGCCGAGCCGGGCGGGGGCTGCAGCCCTGCCGCGCGTACGCGGGAGGAACGCCCACCTTCACGCGGCGAGGAGCGCGACACGATCCACCCCGGGACGGAACCATTCCGGCTCCGGGGACGAGGGCGAAGACGAGGACGAGAGGAGGAGCATGGCTTCGCGGCAGGAGCAGCACCGGCTCCCCGACGGTGACGTCGCGAGGGCGCTGGACCAGTTCCCGGACGCATCGCTGATCACCGACGCCGACCAGCGGATCCTGTACGCGAACTCGGCGTTCCTCGACACCACCGGGTACCGCGTGTCGGATCTGCTCGGTCGGAACTGTCGGCTCCTCCAAGGGCCGGACACGGACCCCGCTGTCGTCGCCGACATGCGGTCGGCGCTCGACGCCGCTCGCCCGTTCGACGCGGAGATCCTGAACTATCGGGCCGACGGCGAGCCGTTCTGGAACCACATCGCGATCCGCCCGCTCATGGACGAGACCGGCACCGTGACGCAGTTCGTGAGCTCGCAGACGGACGTCACCGATCAGGTGCTCCGTCGCCGGTCCGACCAGGAACGACGGGAGACGACCGAGCTCCTCCTGGACGTCGCGCGCCGCCTCGCCACGGCGACGCTCCGGCACGACGTCGCGGCGATGCTCGCGGAGATCGTGCTCGAGCTGGGATTCGATCGATCGGCCGTCGCCCTGCTCGGGACCCGGGGCGTGCAGCTGCGGATGGCGGCCACCGCCGGCTGGCCCGCCGACCTGGAAGCTGCGGCCAAGTCGTACACGACCACGCCGACGGAGTACCCGGAGCTGGCGGATCTGATCGCGTTCCCACGTCAGCTCGTCGTCAACGACGAGACGGCATCGGACTTCGCGCGACGGGATCTCGAGACGTTCCAGATCGCCGGGTACGTGGCCACCCCGGTAGTGGCCGGGAACCGGCCTCCGCACGGCCTCCTGCTGGCGTACTGGAGGGCGGGCGTTCCGGCCGTACTCCCACCCACGCTCGCCGACCGCCTCACGGACATCGCGGCCCTCGCGGCGGTGGCGCTCGACAAGGCCTCGCTGATCGAGCAGATCCAGCGGGACGCCGACGAGGACGGCCTGACAAGGCTCATGGCTCGGGCAGCGCTGGAGCGCGCGCTCGAGGAACGACTCTCGCGGGACGACGGCGCTCGCGTGGCGGTCGTCTACGGCGATGTGGACCATCTGAAGCGGGTCAACGACGTGCGCGGTCACCACGGCGGGGATGAACTGCTGCGGCAGATCGGAAGGCGCCTGAAGGCGATCGCCGGTCCCGGAAACCTTGTGGGACGGGCGGGCGGCGACGAGTTCATCGTCGTCCTCTCGGATGTCGGCGACGACGCCGAGGTCGAAGCATTCGTCCGCCGGCTCGAGGAAGCGCTGCGGGCGCCCATCGATGCCGGCGGGCAGAAGGTCTACGCGACGATGTCGATCGGCTGGGCGACCACGACGACCGGCCGACCGCAGCCGTCCGCGCGCGCCGCCGAGCTGCTCATGGCTGCAGACTCGCGGATGTACCACGCGAAGCGGCGGCGCCACGGCAGCGCGGAGGAAGGGATGCTCCGGGGGGAGTTCGCCCTCCGGCTCGACACCGACCTGCACGACGCGGTGGCGAACGGCCGGATCGTCCCGCAGTTCCAGCCGCAGTACGACCTCCGGACCGGCGCGCTGTGCGGGTACGAGGCGCTCGCCCGATGGGAGCACGCCGAGCTCGGCCCGGTTCCGCCGTCGACGTTCATCCCGCTCGCGGAGGACAACCGCCTCATCCACCCGATCGGCGCGCAGATCCTCGAGCAGGCGACTACGTTCATCGAGGAGGCGCAGCGGAGGGCCCCCGACCCTCTGCGCCTGCAGGTCAACGTGTCGACCAGGGAGCTCGCCAGACCCGACTACCCCGCGGCCGTCCTGTCGCGGCTGGAAGCGTCGCCCGCGCGCCGTTGGCTCCTCGGGCTCGAGATCACCGAGTCCTCGCTGATCGTCGACCGGCCGCGGGTGCAGGACGCGCTGACGGCCCTGCGAGCCCAGGGCGTCGGAGTCGCCATCGACGACTTCGGCAGTGGCTACTCCTCCCTCTCGCAGCTGCAGGAGCTCCCCGCGACCGAGCTGAAGATCGACAAGTCCTTCATCCGCCGGGAAGGCGCGGTGGGCACGTCGATGCTGCGCGCGATCCTCGCCCTCGGGCACAGCCTCGGCCTCCAGATCATCGCCGAGGGGGTGGAGACGCGCGAGCAGCTCGCGACCCTCCGAGCCCTCGGCTGCGACGCGGCCCAGGGCTTTCTCCTGGGGGCGCCGCTCCCGGCCCAGCAGGCGCTGCGCGCGCCCCTGACGATCCCGGAGGTCTGACCTCGCGAGGGCCGGAGGTGCGGGCTCGGCGCTAGGTTCGAGCGATGCCGGAAGCGGTCGACACGACATCGGGCTCGAGCACACGAGGGCGGGTGCTGATCACCGGGTCCGCCGGTGCGCTCGGCTCCCTCGCCTTCGACGGGCTGGCGGCGGCGGGGTTCGCCACCCGCGGGATGGACGTCGTGCCGCCGACACGACCGCAGCCCGACTTCCTGCTCGGGTCCGTCTCGTCGCCCGAGCGGATGGCGGAGGCGTGCAGCGGCGTGGACGGCGTCCTCCACCTCGCCGGTGCGTCCACCCCGGAGGCGTCGTGGGAGGAGTGCCTGGCCGCCAACGTCGTGGGCACGCGGACGGTGCTCGAGGCGGCGCGCGTGTCCGGCGTCCGACGTGTCGTCGTCGCGAGCAGCAATCACGCCGTCGGCTTCACCCGGAGGGGAGCAGGCGTCCTCCCCGCCGACGTCCCCGCTCGGCCGGACAGCTTCTACGGCGTGAGCAAGGTCGCGATGGAGGCCCTCGCCTCCTACTACGCGGACGAGTTCGGGATGCGGACCCTCAGCCTCCGGATCGGCTCCTGCTTCCCCCGCCCGACGTCCTCGCGGATGCTCGCGACCTGGCTGTCGCCGGACGACCTCGTCCGGCTCGCGGTCGCCGCCATGACTGCGGAGTGGACCGGGCACCGCGTGGTGTGGGGCATCTCGAGGAACACCCGCAGGTGGTGGTCCCTCGACGAGGCGGCGGCGATCGGATTCCTGCCCGAGGACGACGCGGAGGTGTACGCCGACGACGTCGAGCCCGCGGAGGAGGCCTTCGTCGGCGGCCGGGCGCCCGGGGTCCGGGCCGCGTCTCGGGGCTGAGGGCGCGCGGGGCGGCGCGGTCTCCGGAAGCGGATCCAGCAGCCCGCCGCGGTCAGCGGCGCCGGAGCGAGGCGACCAGGTCGACGAAGGGGCGGTCCGCGGCGAGCCGCGGGGAGAGCTCGGCGAGCTGCGAGGTCGGGACGGGTGCCAGGTCCCTCGATTCGGCATCGAGGAGCGCGGCGAGCACGAAGGCGCACCCGGCTGCCGAGCGGGCCGCCGTGCGCTCCGCCTCCGCGACGGGGACGATCCGCAGCCGCACCTTGCGCCTGCTGTCCTCCGCAATCTGCGCCAGCCCGTGCTCGATGCGGGCGTTCGCGAAGCGCTGGAGCAGCGCGGCCCGATACGCCGCGGGATCCGACGACTCGGGGAGGTGACGGCCGGCCTCGTCCCAGAACCGCTCGACCGCGGAGCGGAGCACGGGATCGCCGATGGCGGCCGCGACGGTCGAGTGGCCCGCGGGCGGCCCGGCGAGTGCGAGCAGGGTGTGCGCACCGTTCAGCAGCCAGAGCTTCCGCCGCTCCCAGGGCTCGATGTCGTCGACGAAGCGCGCACCCGCGTCCTCCCATGCCGGTCGCCCTGCGGGGAACTCCCCGCTCAGCACCCAGTCGGAGAAGGGTTCCGTCACGACGGGCGACCGGTCCACCCATCGGGCGCGGGCGCTGAGCGCCGCGACGTCCGCCTCCGTCGTCCGCGGGGTGATCCGGTCGACCGACGTGCTCACGAAGGACACCGACGCGGCGACCGAGGCGGCGAGCTCGGCGCCGACCTCCTCCGCGGCCCGGAGCACACCCCGGCGGACGACCGCACCGTTGCCCGGGAGGTTGTCGCACGGCACGACGGCGAGCGGTCCGGCTCCGGCCCGCCTGCGCGCTTCCAGCCCGACGAGAAGCCGGCCGATCACGGTCGCCGGAGCGAGACCGTCGAGGGCCGCGGCGGTCCGGACGGCTCGGCGCAGCGCGGCGAGGTCCCCGGCGAGCTCGGCGTCGTCCGGGTCCGGGATGCCGGCCGGGTCGAGGCGGTACCCCGCCTCGGTCACGGTGAGCGTCACGACGGCCGTCGTCGGACGGCCGAGCAGCTCGACGAAGCGGCGGGTGTCGGCACCGTCGATCGCCGCCGCGACGCTGCCGACGACCTCGTCGCGATCACCGAGGGGTCCGCGCTCGATCAGCGTGTAGAGCCCGTCCTGCTCGGCGAGCACGGCGGCGACGTCCGGGCGTCGTCCGGTGAACGCGGCGATCCCCCATGCCGCAGCGTCGCCGGCGTGCGCGGTGTACCAGGCCTGGTGCGCGCGGTGGAAGGCGCCGAGTCCGAGGTGGACGATGCGGACGGGCGGGGCCGGGATCGGGACGACGGACCGGGAGAGCCTGGGCGGGCTCGCGCTCACCGGCGGTCGCCCAGCTTGAACGCCGTCCGCGGCACGTCGTCCACGAGTGCGCGGGCGATGCGCCGGGCGGTGCCGAGATCGATCCGGCCTTCCTGCACATACCTCGCGAGGAATGCACTGTCCGCGCGCCGGGCGGCGTCATGCCGCGCGGGGATGGAGAGGAAGGCCCGGGTGTCGTCGACGAACCCGGAGGTGCGGAAGAACCCGGCGGTCTCGGTGACCGCCGAGCGCCAGCGCTGCATCGCGTCGGGCGCATCGAGGAACCACCAGGGCGCGCCCACGTACACGCTGGGGTAGAACCCGGCGAGGGGTGCGAGCTCGCGCGAGTAGACCGTCTCGTCCACGGCGAACAGCACGAGGTGGAAGCCGGGTTCGAGCCCGAACCGTTCCAGGAGCGGGCGGAGGCCGCGGGTGTACTCGGTCGCGATCGGGATGTCATGGCCCGTGTCGGCGCCGAACGCGGCGAACGTCGCCGAGCTGTGGTTGCGCAGGACCCCGGCGTGCAGGGTCATCACGAGCCCGTCGTCGACGGACATCCTCGCCATCTCGACGAGCAGGTGCCCGCGGAACGCGCGCCGGTCCTCCGACGACGCCGTTCCGGCGCGGACCCGGTCGAACAGGGCGGACGCCGTTCCCGGGTCGAGATCGACGGTCCATGGTTCGGCCACCCCGATGTCGAGCGAGACCGCACCGTGCGCCACGAAGTGCGCGCGGCGCTGCTCCAGCGCGCGGAGGTAGCCCGCGAACGAGTCGGGCTCGCCGGTGACGGCCAGGAGCCGCTCCACGGCGTCGGCGAAGCCGACGACGTCCGGGTCGAGGTACCGGTCCGGGCGGAAGGTGGGGAGCACCCGGCCGCGGAACGACGGATCCGCTCGCAGTGCCGCGTGCGCCGCGAGGTCGTCGAGGGGGTCGTCCGTCGTGGCGAGCACCTCGATCCGGAACCGGTCGAACAGCGCCCGAGGACGGAACGCCGGCTCGGCGAGACGGGCGACGACCTCGTCGTAGATCCGGTCCGCGGTGTCCGCCTCGAGCGCCGAATCGATCCCGAAGACCGTCGCGAGCTCGTCGCGGATCCAGTAGGCCGACGCCGTGCCGGCGAACGAGTCGGCGTGCGCCGCGAGGGCACGCCAGACCGCCCGCGGATCGGCGGCGGCGCCGAGCCCGAGGGCGTCGAGGTCGACGCCGTTCGCATGCAGGAGCCGGGTCACGTAATGGTCCCGGGTGATGAAGAGCTCGGCGGGGTCGCCGAACGGGCGGTCCTCGAGCAGGAGGCCTGCGGGCACGTGCCCGTGCGGGGAGAGGATCGGCGCGTCGGCGACGGCCGCGTAGAGGTCACGCGCGACGGCCCGGGTCGCCGGGTCCACGGGCAGGAGGCGGTCCGGGTCCACCGAGGGCGTCACGTCCGAGCCTCCCCGCCGCCCCTTCCCGGAACGGGGCCCGCTGCGTCGACAGTACGCCGCCGCGCGGAGGAGCCTCCTGCCCCGGACTCGGCATGCCGGGGCAGGGGGCGCTCACGCGTCGGCGGTCGGCCCGTGCCGGTCCATGTCGCCCAGCAGCCCGAGGAGCTCGCCGATGTCGTGCTCCCGATCCATCGGGTGCCGCATGGGCATGCGCGGCTCGAGCACGTACCGATTGCGGCGTCCGTCCCGCTCCCGGCGGAGATAGCCCGCGTCCTCGAGCTCCGTGACGATGCGCTGACCCGCCCGCTCGGTGATGCCGACGGTCACGGCGATGTCCAGCAGCCGGGCATCCGGTTGCTTCGCGATGCAGAGCAGCACGTGCGCGTGGTTGGTGAGGAACGTCCAGCCAGCCACCGACCGATTGTACCGCGACACGCCGGTCACGCTTTTCCGGACATTTATTTCCGGATACGGTCGTCCTACTCGATCTCCCGACTGAGCGGAGCCGGCATGACCATCACCCCTCTCGTCCTCGTCCTCCCGCCACTCATCGGTGCGGCCGCCGCCGCCATCCCGACCCGGCCGGACCCGATCGCACGGACCGCGGTGACCCTCGTCGCCACGGCCGCGGTGCTGGCGACCGCGGCGCTCGCGCTTCCGCAGGCGCTCGCCGGTCCGCTCGGGGCGTCGGACCGGTTCGGCCTCGCAGCGGCGGGCTTCGTGGCGGCGCTCAGCGCGGTGGTGCAGGGGTTCGCTCTGCGGCACCTCCGCGCCGACCCGCGCCAGCGCTGGTGGATCGGCTGGGTGAACGTGCTGACCGCAGGTGCGCTCGCGGTCGCGGTCGCCCCCACGGTCCTGACCTTCGCCGTCGGCTGGAGCGTCACCGGGGCCGCGCTCGTCCTGCTGCTGGCCACCTATCGGCCGGTGCCGCAGGCCGTGCTCGGCATCCGCCGCACCGCGCTCGCCTTCGTCGTCGGCGACGCCGCGCTGTGGACCCCCACCCTCGTCCTGGTCCGGCTCCACGGCGGTGACCTCGGCTGGCGGGACCTGCCGGCCACGGCGGCGCAGCTGCCGGTGGGAGGGATCACCGCGGCCGGCCTCGCACTGGTGCTCACCGCCCTCTCGCGTTCGGCGCAGGCGCCGTTCCACCGATGGCTGCCGACGACGGTGGCGGCTTCGACGCCGGTCTCGGCGATCATGCACGCGGGCGTCGTCAATGCCGCGACGTTCCTCGTCGTGCGGTTCGGGGTCGTGCTCGCGGAGGCCGGGTTCGCCTTCCCGCTGCTGTTCGTCGCGGGCGCGCTCAGCGTGCTCCTCGGCGCAGCGGGCATGCTCGTCCGGCCCGACCTCAAGAGCCGGCTGGTGGCCTCGACGACGGCGCAGATGGGGTTCATGGTGCTGGCGCTCGCCGTCGGTGCTCCCGCCGCCGCGCTCATCCACCTGATCGGGCACGGCTGGTACAAGGCGGAGCTCTTCCTCCGGGCCGGCAGCCAGATCGACGCGATCCGCGTCCGAGACGCCCGCCCGCGTGCTGCACCGCTGTCGCCGGTCGGGCGCACGGTCGGTACCGCGGCTGCCGCGATCGTGGCCACGGGCGCGGTCGGTACCGGGATCCTGCTCGCCGGCTCCGAGGATGCGAGCGCCCTCGTGCTCGCCGCGCTCGGGAGCGTGACGGGCACGGTCGTGCTCCGTCCGATCCTGATCCGGAGGACGCCGGCCGGCCGCCGGCTGCTCGCCGCGATCGCCACGGCCTCCGCCGGGATCGCCTACGCGTTCGCCGCTCACGCCATGGAGCGCTTCCTCGCCGCGGGTGCGCCCGCGCAGGGACCGGCCGTGCCGTGGTGGTTCCTGCTGCCCGTGGCCGCGCTGGTCGTGGCGCTCAGCGCACTCCCGCTCCTTCGCCCCAGCCACGCGGCTCCGCTCTACGGGCTGCTGATCCGCGTCGCGGGGAGCGACCTGCCTCCCGTCCGCCGCGCTCGCCGCGCCCGCCCCGCGCTGGCCGCCCTCACCCACCACCTCGTACCGAAGGACGCGGAATGACGACTGCACATCCCTTGGACGTCCGTGCCCGGATCGGGCGCGCAGCGCACGCCCTCACTCCCACCTGGCCGCTCGAATCCTTCATCGCGGTCAATCCCATGGGGGCGCACACGCACCGTCCGGTCGAGCAACTCGTCGCCGAGAGCCTCGTCGGCGGCCCGGCGATGACCCGAGCGGAGAGCGACTACCGCAACGCCCTCCAGGCCGGTTCGCTCGACCGGCAGGCGATCGAGCAGGCGATCCGACGCGTCGTGCCCGAGCTGCTCGCCATCCCCGCGGTGTCTCGGACGGGCGGCGACGTCAGTGCCCTCGACATCGCCGTCGCCCACCTGCTGGAGGCTGAAGCGGCGACGCCGAGGTCCATCCCGCGTGCGTTCAGCGCCGTGGACGACCTCACCTCGAGCTGGTTGTCCGTGCTGCTCGGGGATGCCCCCTGGGCGCCGCGCGACGCGGATCAGCCCGCCTTCAGCGCCTTCCTCCGCCTCGCGACACGGGATCGACGCCTGTCCGCAGCCGGCCGCCGCAGGCTCGCTGCGCTCCCGCCCGACCCGGAGGCGGCCATCACCGCCGTTCTGGACGGCATCGGGCTCCCCCTGGAGGCCGCGGACCCGGTGCTGCAGGCTCAGATCCACGCGCTGCCGGGCTGGAGCTCGCTCATCGCCCAGCGATCCGAGGCCACGCGGGGCATCACGCTCACGGACGTCGTCGCGATCCGACTCGCGCTCCTTGCGGCGCTCGGCATCGTGCCCGAGGCTGAACCGGCACCACTCGAAGCGCCGAGCGAGGACCTTCGGCGGATCACCACCCGGCTGTCGACCTCCCTCCGTCTCGCGGCGTCGGCACGAGGCACCGTGCTGCGGGTCGCCGCGCTGCTCGACCCTGCGACCCGCCTGCTGCTCTGGCAGACCGCGACCGAGATCACCTACCGCGACCAGCTGTTCCGGACGCTCGCCGACGCAACGCACCGTGCCGGAGCAGCACCGGGGGTCCAGGTCGTGTGCTGCATCGACGCGCGGTCGGAAGGGCTGCGGCGCCTCCTCGAGCGGGACGCGGACGTTGAGACCTTCGGTTTCGCGGGATTCTTCGGGGTCCCCCTGCGCTATCGGCCGCTCGCGGGCAGCGCCGACCGCGCGCAGTACCCCGCCCTGCTCACCGATGGGGCCCCCGCGACGGAGGCGCCCGTCCACGAGGCGGAGCGCCGACGTCATGTCGACGCACTCAGCACGAGCGCCGCCACAGCCTCCGGCGTGAAAGCCGCGAGCGCCACCCCCGCCGCGGCGCTGAGCTGGGCCGAGGCGGCCGGGGCCGTCAGCGCCGACGCGGCGACTGCCCGTACCGTCGCGCCGGCGACCGCGGCGCGGCTCAGCGCCGCCGTCCGGAGCCGGACGGTGCGCCCGCTGCAGACCGTGCTCGACCTGGGCGACCGGCTCGGCCCGGAGGATCGCATCCGCCTCGCGGAGGCCTCGCTCCGGATGATGGGGATGACGCGGTTCGCGCCGCTCGTCGTCTTCACCGCGCACCGTTCCGAGACGGCCAACAACCTGTACCGCTCGGCGCTGGACTGCGGCGCGTGCGGGGGCAACGGGGGCGCTCCCAACGCCAGGGCCGCCGCCGCGGTCCTGAACGATCCGGAGGTGCGCGCCGGCCTCGAGCGCCGTGGCATCACCGTCCCGGGATCGACCTGGTTCATCGCCGCGGAGCACGAGACGACGACCGACGCGATCACCGTGCTCGACCCGCACCTCATCCCGCCGACCCATCGGGCCGCGATCGACCGCTTCGCCCGGATGGCGCAGGCCGCGGGCGACGCGCTCACCCGGGAGCGAGCGCTCCAGCTCCCGGGCGCGGACGCGCGGACGCCGCTCGGGAGCGTGCGGCGGCGCGCCCGCGACTGGGCGGAGATGTACCCGGAGCTGGGCCTCGCGGGCAACGCCGCCATGCTCATCGCTCCCCGTTCGGTGAGCCGGGGCGCCGACCTCGGCCGACGCGTCTTCCTCCATTCGTACGAGCCCGAAGCGGATCCCGACGGCGGCGCGCTCGAGGCGATCATGACCGCGCCCCTCATCGTCGCGCAGTGGATCAACGCGCAGTACTACTGCTCCACCGTCGAGCCGGAGCGGCACGGCGCCGGGCACAAGAGCCTGCACAACCCGGTCGGCGCGCTGGGGGTGCTGACCGGGAGCACCGGGGACCTGCGCACGGGGCTGCCCTGGCAGTCGGTGGCCGCCGGGGACCGCCTGCTGCACGTCCCGCTGCGCCTCAGCGTGCTGATCCAGGCGCCGCTCGATCGGGTCGCGACGATCGTGGCCCGCACCGACGTGCTCCGGGACCTGCTCGCGAACGACTGGATCACCCTCCACGCCCGTGCGGGCGCGCAGGACCCGTGGCAGGAGTACGGAACGTACGGATTCTCGACGCCGGAAAGGACAGACGCATGACCCTGCTGACCCCGATGACGCGGATCGAGGTCGTCGCACCCGCGACGCTCGGCCCGGAGGTGCGCGACCTGGTGGTCCGCGCGGGCGCGACGGGGTACACCTCGATCGCCGGCGTATCCGGGCTCGGGCATGCGGGTCCGCACAACGGCCCGCACCTCTTCAACGAGCACGACGCACTGGGGATGACGATCACCGTGCTGCCCGTCGAGCGCGCCCCCGACCTGATCGAGGCGCTCCGCACCCTGCTCATCGGCACGAGCGGAGTGATGTTCGTCTCGGACACCCAGGTCTCCCGACCCGAGTACTTCCGATGAGCCCGCGCCCGTACAGCGGAGCACGCGTCGCCTACGGGACGATGCACGGCAAGGAGGCCACGGCTCGGGCGCCGTTCCAGCACCGTCTCGGGGCGCAGGTCGTGGCGGCGGACGGCATCGACACCGACCGGTTCGGCACCTTCACCGGCACGGTCCCCCGGCTGCTCGCGCCCGCCGACGCCGCTGCCGCGAAGGCGGCACTGGCGATGGAGATCACCGGGCAGCCGTTCGCGCTCGCGAGCGAAGCGACCTACCTCGCCGACTTCGGCCCCTTCGCCGACCATCACGAGCTGCTGCTGTTCCAGGACGGCGTCCGCGGGATGACGGTCGTCGAGTCGGCGATGACCCGCGTCGCCTCCCCGTTCAGCGACGTGGGCAGCGTGCCGGAGGGGCTGGCGGCCGCCGCGCGACTCGGGGCACCCGACGCCGCCGTGACGATCAGCACCCTGGCGGACGGCGCGGCCGTGCACCGTGGCGGCCTCCGCGATCGCGCCGCGATCGCCGACGTGCTCGAGGAGCTGCTCAGCCTCGGCACGGGGGCGCGCATCCAACGGGACCGCCGCGCCTTCGCCGACCCGGATCGCCGAGCAGTGCTGGCCGACCTGGCGGATCGGATGGCCGACCGCCTCACCCGGCCGTGCCCGGCCTGCGACGCGCCCGGGTGGGGCGTGGTCGACGTCGAGCGCGGCCTCCCGTGCGCCGTCTGCGGCTCGCCCACCCGTGGGATCCGAGCCGACGTCCTCGGTTGCGGGCGCTGCGGCGAGCGCGCGAGCCGGCCACGAGGTGCGCTCCGGATGAGCGCGGATCGGTGCGACGTCTGCAACCCGTGATCCGCGGCCCCTCGGTCAGCGGTCGAAGAGCACGCGGCGCCCGAGCACCCGGAGGTCCAGCTCGCGCATGGTCACCGCCGCGAGGTCGGCCAGGTCCGCCAGCTCCGCCTCGGTGAAGGCGCGGACGCGGCGGTCGAGCGCGACGAGCGCGCCGACCGTGAAGCCGTCGAAGGTGGTGAGGGGCGCGGCGGCGTAGGCCCGCAGGTCCGCGTCCGCCTCGAGGAGCGGATGGCCGGCCGCCCGCGCGTCCTCGCGCAGGTCGTCGGTGCTCCACGAGGTCCCGGTGGACACGGTCTCGGCCGCGAACGAGGCGTTCCTCGGCACCTGGGCGACGTCGAGGCCGCTGTGGGAGAGGAACCACTCGCGGTCCCCGTCGACGATCGAGACGAGCACGCGCGGCACGTCGAGCAGTCGCCTGGCGAGCCGGACGATGCGCTCGATCGACTCGTCGGTCCTGGTGTCGAGCACGGCGACCCGGCGCACGGCGGCGAGCCGCTCCGGCTCGGCGTCCCCCAGCACCTCCGGGTCGACGCGTCTCGCCTGCACCAGCCCGTCCACGAAGGCGTCCTGCAGCGCGACCGACGCCTCCGCGGGGCTGGGCCGGTCGGCGGGATCGCGCGCGGTCATCCTCGCGAGCACCCGCGCGAGCACCTCCGGCACCGAGTCCGGGATCTCGGGATCCCGCTCGAGGCGCGCGAGGGCGGATTCGTCGACCCCGCCGGGGAACGCGGGCGCACCGGTGAGCGCCTCGAGCAGCACGAGGCCGAGCGCGTACACGTCCCAGGCGGGCGCGGGGTCCCCTCCGAGCACCTGCTCCGGGCTCAGGTAGGCGACGGTACCGGTCGTGAACTCCCCGTCGCCCGCGGCGCCGATGATCGTCGCGATACCGAAGTCGGTGAGCTTGCCGCGGATGCGCGACGACGGCCCGCGACGGGCGAGCAGCACGTTCGCCGGCTTGATGTCGCGATGCAGGAACCCGGCCTCGTGCACCGCCTCGAGCCCCTGCGCCAGATCGGATCCGAGCGTCGCGACCTGCCCGGCGGTCAGCGGCCCCTCACGCAGTCGTCTGCGCAGGTCGGCGCCCGCCACCCGCTCCATGACGAGGAAGATGCGCGGACCGGCCGGATCGCTGACGTCGACTCCGGCGTCGAACAGCGTCGTGAGCGCGAAGTGGTCGAGCCCGGCGACGAGACGCGCCTCCGCCTCCTGCAGCCGGACCTCGTCCGGCGACGTCGCCGTGGCGGTGAACAGCTTCAACGCGACCTTCCGCCCGAGCAGCGGGTCCTGCGCCTCGTAGACCGTCGCGCGACCGCCGCGCCCGATCACCTCGCCGATGCGGTACCGGCCCGCGACAGCGGGCGGCGTGACCTCGGGCATCGGATCGGGCTCCTCGACGGGGCGGATCACCGGGCGGGCAGCACCCGGTCCAGGCATGCTGGCACACCGCCGCGACGGCGATGCGCACCCCCTTCGGTCAGGCGCCGGCCCCTGCGTACTGCAGCTCGGCGCTCGCCAGCACTGCGAGGTCGCGGAGGATCTCGGCGTCGAACTCCTCCGCGGTCCGCGGCTCGGTGTCGAACACCGACAGCGTCCCCATCGCGGAGCCGTCCATGAGCTCGAGCGGGTGGGCGGCGAAGAACCGCACCTCGCTCGGCGGTCGCGCGTCGCGGGCGAGGTGCGCGTCGTGCCAGGCGTCGAGGACGAGGACCGGCCGCACCGCGGCGGCCCGGACGCACGCCTGATCGACCAGCACGGGGCCGACGGCCGCCAGCGTCCGCGCACGCCCGCCGGTCAGCACCGCGATCGCGGCGGAGCCGACGGCGAACGCGGAGGAGGCGAGCATCGCGATGCGCTGCAGGTGCTGGGCCGCCGTCTCGGGAACCCGCGCTTCGAGGACCCGCATGCCCGCGGTCGGGTCGAGCAGGTCGAGCAGCGCGGCACCGGCGGTCTCGGCGACCATCGTCGCCGGACACGCCCCCGGCTCGGGCGCGATCCGGATCTCCTGCCTGCCCGACCGTGCGGAGGCGGGAGCCGAGAAGGCGCCCGATCCGGCCGTGGCGTCGCTCACCACGAGGACGCGCGTCACCGAGGCGACGCGCTCGACGACCCGCTGGAGCTTCGGGGGCAGCGGCGGGCGGCCGAGGTCCGGCAGCAGCACGACCGCGTCGTACGCCGCGACGTCCCAGGCGTGGGCGAACGAGTCGAGCACCCGCAGCACGCGTCGCACGTCGCAGACGACGTCGAGCTCGATCCCGCGGCGGGCGGACAGCCACAGCCGGTCGAGCAGTCTCACCGGCACGCGGTGCTCATCCGGAGCGGAGCCCGCGTCGAGCCAGGACCGGCCGGCGACCAGGAGGACGCGGGCTTCGTTGGGACCGGGACGGCGCAGCCGGGCGACCGTCAGATCCTCCGAGCCCACGGCACCCCCTCACGCGACGGATGACCCTGCATCATGCACCGGCGTTCTCGAGAGTCCGCTGAGGATCCGGGCCGGTTCAGCCCTCCGGGCGCGCGTCGCTGCGGCCGGGCATCCGGGGCATGTGGATCTCGCCCGGGTCGACGTCGACATCGCCGTCGTCGGTGTAGTCGCCAGTCCCGGGCAGCACGCGGATCGCATCGCGGTCGATGTCGGGGTCGTCCAGCGCGGGACTGCCCCCCTGGTCGTCCTGGAGCGCCTCGGTCTCCCGCTCGCTCGAAGGGCTGTAGTCGGTGTCCAGCCGCTCGGACGGGTCCACCTCCGGGTCGGACTGGACGGGATCGTCCGCGTTCCTGCTCATCGCCCAGACGCTACGGCGGGCGCCTTGGACCCTCCTCCGACGCCCGTCACGCGCCGAGCTCGAGCAGCGCCGCACGCAGCTCCTCGACCACTCCGGCGCTGCCGGCGATCGTCATGCGGTTCGTCGGCCGCTCCTCGTCGAGCCCCCGGACGACGCCGCCCGCCTCCTGGACCAGCAGCGCACCGGCCGCCTGGTCCCACGGGTTGAGCCCCTGCTCGAAGTACGCGTCGAGGCGCCCCGCGGCGAGGTAGGCGAGGTCGATCGCAGCGCCGCCGGCGCGCCGGAGGTCGCGGACGCGGGCGAGCAGCGGCTGCGCCACCCGCGCCTGGTTGGCACGGATCGCCTGCGTGTAGTGGAAGCCGGTCGCGACCAGGGCGCGGTCGAGCGGCACGGCCTCGCGCACGCGGAGCGGCCGGCCTTCGAGCCATGCGCCTCCCCCGGCCGAAGCCGTGTAGAGCTCACCGAGCGCCGGCGCATCGACGGCTCCGGCGAGCGCCGTCCACGTCGTCGGGTCCGGGTCCCCCTCGACCACCGCGATGGAGACGGACCAGTTCGGCAGGCCGTAGAGGTAGTTGACGGTCCCGTCGATCGGGTCCACCACCCAGGTGAGCCCCGTCGTGCCGCGCTCGGCGCCGGACTCCTCGCCCAGGAAGCCGTCGCCGGGGCGGAGGTCGGCGAGGCGGGATCGGATGAGGTCCTCGGTGGCCCGGTCGGCGGCCGTGACGATGTCGATCGGGGACGACTTGGTCGCCGCCACCTCGACGCCCTCCCGCCGGAGGCGCGCCGCCAGCTCACCCGCCTCCCTCGCCACGTCCCGTGCGATCTCGAGCAGGTCCTCATGCGCCATGCGCCCAGCCTGCCCGACCGCCCGCCCATCGCCGCCCGCCCTCATAGACTGTTCCCAGCCGACTCCAGCGATTCCCTTGGGCCGCCCAGACGGCGCTCTTCGGCAGGAGGCGTTTGATGGTCCACGTGAACGATCAGCACCCCTTCGACGTCACGCCCGACGACGAGCGCCGCCCCGTCGACCCCGGACAGACCGAGCACGACGAGCAGGAGCCGCGCGCTCCCTTCGTGCCCACCGACACCCCCTCCTCCGCGCCGGGCGAGGACGCCGCCGCGCCCGACGACGACGCGGCGCTGCGCGCCAGGCGGAAGCATCACCGCATCGCCGCGCTCAGCGTCGCAGCCGCCGTCATCTTCACGGCAGGGGCGGGAGGAGGCGCCGCGGCCTCGCTCGCCCTCGCGCGGAGCACGACCGCGACCAGCGCGGACGCCGGTCAGTCGCAGTCGCAGCCCCAGCAGGGCGGCACCTCCAACGGTTTCGGCGGGGGCTTCGGCCCTCAGGGCGGCTTCGGCGGGAACGGCTTCGGCTCCCAGGGCGGCTTCGGCGGCGCGGGGAGCGGCTCCGGTTCCAAGGCGAGCACCGGCTCGACGGCGGCGACGTCAAGCCAGGCGGTCGGGCTCGTCACCATCGTGTCGCAGCTGAAGTACGAGAACGGGGAGTCCGCCGGCACCGGCATCATCCTCACCTCGAACGGCCGGATCCTGACGAACAACCACGTCATCGACGGCGCCACGTCCATCCAGGTGACCGTGCAGTCGACCGGGAGGACCTACACCGCGGACGTCGTCGGCACCAACGCCACGAAGGACATCGCGGTCCTGCAGCTGCAGAACGCGTCCGGCCTCACCCCGGCGGACCTGTCCTCCAGCCCCGCGGCGGTCGGCGACGCCGTGACGGCCGTCGGGAACGCGAACGGCACCGGCAGCCTGAGCGCCGCGGCCGGGACGGTGAGCGCCCTGAACCAGACGATCACGACCGCCAGCGAGGGGGCGACGGCCGGGGAGACGCTCCACGGGCTGATCGAGATCAACGCCGACGTCGTCTCCGGCGACTCGGGTGGCGCCGTAGAGAACGCGAACGGCGCGGTGGTCGGGGTCACCACGGCGGCCTCCTCCGGGAGCGCCGACGTCACCGGCTACGCGATCCCCATCAGCACCGCGGTCGGCATCGCCAAGCAGATCATCGCGGGCGACCGCACCGCCGAGATCACGATCGGCCTGCCCGCCTTCCTCGGTGTCTCGATCTCGACGGAGTCGACCCGCAGCACGAGCACGAGCGGTGCGGTCGTCGGCCAGGTGCTGCCCGGGACCGCCGCGGCGGGCACGGGTCTGAGCGCCGGGGACACCATCACGAAGGTCGGGACCACGACGATTACCTCGGGATCCGACCTCTCGAAGGTGATCTCGCGCCACGCCCCCGGCGACCACGTGACCGTCACCTACACGGACACCGCCGGGTCGAGCCACACGATCACGGTGACGCTGACGGAGGGACCGGCGAACTGATGCCGATCGACACCCGGGCCTGGGCGGCGGAGCACTCCGCCGCCCTCGTCGGGCTGCCGTCCGGGGCCGCCGAGCAGGAGGTGGCCGCGGCCGGCCTCCACGCCCGCATCGCCGGTCCGGACGAGATGCTCACCCTGGAGTTCCGGCCCGACCGCATCACGCTGCTCACGGACCCGACCGATGTCGTCACCGAGGTCCGGCCCGGCTGATGGCGACCGCCTCGCCGGATTCCGTACCCTTATGGTCCGCGGCAGACCATTCCCGTGACCGGCAGGAGCATCCGGAGCTGTCCTACTCGTACCGCGAACGGTCCGCGGACGTGTGGCGGAACCGGATCGGGGTCACCTCCCTCCTGTTCAGCGTCGGGATGACCGTCTCCTACCTCCTGGGCCGCCCGCGGCGCTGAACCGCGCACCCATCGCGCGCTCGGGGCGGCGGCGTACCGTCCGGGCCATGAGCGACGCACCTGACCGCGACGAGGCATCGCGATCCGAGAACGACCCGGTGACGGGCAACCCGGAGGGCCTCCCGGACGCCTTCGGCGAGGATCCCGACCACAAGAAGCCGTTGGTCGAGCAGTTCGACCCGGTCGACGGCGACGACTGACCTCGGAACGCACTGCGGCCCTGCGCTCGATCGGAGCACAGGGCCGCAGTGGCGGGTGAGGGATTCGAACCCCCGAAGGCTGAGCCGGCTGATTTACAGTCAGATCCCTTTGGCCGCTTGGGTAACCCGCCTGGCTGCTCGGGCCAGCCATGTGCAGGCTGACCCGAGGCGCCCAAGCAGGATACGCGACGCGGAGAGCCTCCTGAAACCACGCCGCCGGGCGGGGCGTCAGCCCTCCTTCACCGCCCGGAGGGTGTAGGTAAGCGGGAGGAGGTCCTGCCCCTCCGCGAGCCGCCATTCGTCCAGCTCCGTGCGGACCATCCGGCCAGGCAGCGCCTCCCACGGCACGCTGCGGTGCTCCTCCAGCAGCGTCAGGCGCAGCCCTGCCCCCAGGACCGCCGACACGAGCTCGCCGAGCCCGTGGTTCCAGGAGGCGCTTCTCGTGTGCGCGAACTCGTGCTCCGTCGCCACGTAGGTACCGGGCTCGTCGAAGACCACCGGTTCGGCGGTCTCGAAGTACGGGTAGCGGACCGTCAGCGCGTCCATCCGGGTCTCGTCGATCGCCCACAGCATCGGGTGCCCGTCGCGGAGGAACAGCTCGCCGCCCGGGCGCAGGAGCGCTGCGACGATCCGCGCCCATTCGGCGATGTCGGGGAGCCAGCACACGGCGCCGATGCCGGTGTAGACGACGTCGAACGCGCCGGGCTCGAGCACCCCGAGCGCGTCGCCGACGGTCGAGCGCACGTAGCGGATGTCCGCGCCCGCCCGCGCGGCGAGCGCCCTGGCCTCCGCGAGCGCGGGAGCGGAGAAGTCGAGCCCGGTCATGGCCGCACCGAGCCGCGCGAGCGAGAGCGTGTCCGTGCCGATGTGGCACTGGAGGTGCAGCGCGCGCCGACCGTGCAGGTCCGGCAGCCGCGGCAGGTCGAACCGGACCACGTGCGAGAGGTATGCCGGGTCGTCGACGAACCGGTCGACGGCGTAGTCGGGCGAGGCCGCGTGCGGTGCGGCGCGCTCGTCCCAGTTCGCCCGGTTCAGCTCGATCCAGTCGCTCATCCCGTCAGCCTCCTACACTCCTGGTCCCATGGCCGATAGCTCGTTCGACGTCGTCAGCAAGGTGGACCCGATGGAGGCGGACAACGCCGCCAACCAGGCCCGCAAGGAGATCGACCAGCGCTACGACTTCAAAGGCGTCGGCGCCTCCCTCGAGCTCAAGGGCGAGCAGTTCCTGCTGAAGGCCGCGACCGAGGAGCGGGTGCGCGCGGTGCTCGACGTGCTCCAGTCGAAGCTCATCAAGCGCGGCATCTCGCTCAAGTCGCTCGACGCCGGCGAGCCGTTCGCCTCCGGCAAGGAGTACCGCATCGAGGCGAAGCTGAAGAACGGGATCGACAGCGACAACGCCAAGAAGGTCACGAAGCTGATCCGCGACGAGGGACCGAAGAGCGTGAAGTCGCAGATCCAGGGCGACGAGGTGCGCGTCACGTCGAAGAGCCGCGACGACCTCCAGGCGACGATCGCCCTCCTGAAGCGGGCCGATCTCGACCTGGACCTGCAGTTCATCAACTTCCGCTGACCCGGCTGCGGGCCGAGCACGACAGCAGGAAGAATCACGTCCGGCAGGAAGGATTCGGCACGCCGTTGCTGCTGAAGCGGATTCTTCCTGCCGACGGGCTCGGTTCTTCCTGCTGAAGTGCTCTCGTGGCGCCCGTTCTCGGGTGCCGACCTGCGCAGGGGCGGCCCATAGGATCCGGGGCATGGGTGCCGGTCTGTCACTGGCGATCCCCTCCGTGATCGTCGTCGTGGACATCGCGATCCGCGTGCTCGCCGTCGTCTTCGTGCCGAAGAACCGGCGCCCCGCCACGGCCGCGGCATGGCTGCTCGCGATCTTCTTCGTGCCGTACGTCGGTCTGATCGCGTTCCTCCTGTTCGGCAGCACGCGCCTCCCGCTCCGCCGCAGGAGGAAGCAGGCGCAGATCAACCGGTACGTCATGAACGCGACGGAGGGCATCGAGCTCGCGACCGAGCGCCCGAGCTGGCCGACATGGTTCGCGTCCCTGACGGCGTTGAACCGCCGGCTCGGCGCGATGCCGCTGCTCAGCGGGAACTGCGCCCGACTGCTCGGCGACTACGAGCGCTCGATCGCCGAGATGACGGAGGCGGTGCGCTCGGCCGAGACGTTCGTGCACGTCGAGTTCTACATCCTGTCCCTCGACGCGACGACGGCGTCCTTCTTCGACGCGCTCGAGGAGGCGGTCGCCCGCGGCGTCACCGTGCGGGTGCTGCTCGACCACATCGCGTCCCTCCGGGTCCGCGGATACCGCCGGACCCTCCGGCGGCTGAAGACCATGGGCGCCGAATGGCATCTGCTGCTGCCCGTGCAGCCGTGGCGCGGGCGCTACCAGCGGCCAGATCTGCGCAACCACCGCAAGGTCCTCGTGATCGACGGGCGCGTCGGCTTCATGGGCTCGCAGAACATGATCGACCGCACGTACGACCGGTGGACGAACCGGAGGAGGGGCCTGCGCTGGAAGGACCTCATGGTGCGGCTCGAGGGCCCCGTCGTCGCCGAGCTGAACACGATCTTCCTCACCGACTGGTTCACCGAGACCGATGTGCTGCTCGAGCGTGCGGCCCGCCAGGTGGTGGGCCCCGTCGGCGATCAGGACCTCGACTGCCAGGTCGTGCCGAGCGGGCCGGGCTTCGAGGGCGAGAACAACCTGCGGCTGTTCAACGGCCTCATCTACGCGGCGCAGCGCCGGATCGTGCTCGTGAGCCCCTACTTCGTGCCCGACGACTCGATGCTGTACGCGGTCACCACCGCGGCGCAGCGCGGGGTGCAGGTCGAGCTGTTCGTGAGCGAGATCGGCGACCAGGCCGTCGTCTTCCACGCGCAGCGCAGCTACTACGAGACGCTGCTGAAGGCCGGGGTCGTGATCTGGCTGTACCGGAAGCCGACGATCCTGCACGCCAAGCACTTCACGATCGACGAGGACGTGGCCGTGATCGGGTCCAGCAACCTCGACATGCGTTCGTTCACGCTCAACCTCGAGGTCTCGCTGATGATCCACGGCCGCGAGTTCGTCGACGAGCTGCGGGAGCTCGAGGAGGGGTACCGGCAGCAGAGCCGTCGCCTCACGCTCGAGGAGTGGGAGGCGCGGCCGCTCCGCACCGCCGTGCTCGACAACGTCGCGCGCCTCACGGCCTCCCTCCAGTAGCGCTGCATGCCCCTCCGGGGGCCGTCCGCGGCTGATCCTCCGGTGCGCGCAGCCCCATGAGCCGCGGAGGGCCCCCGTAGCGTTGAGGGCATGAAGACGCCGCCGCGACCCGTCGTGCGGAACGCCGCCCGGCTGCTGCTCATCGACCCCGGCGGTCGCGTGCTGCTCGTGCAGGGCGGCGATCCGGCGGATCCGGCTGCGGGCTCGTGGTGGTTCACGCCGGGCGGCGGGATGGAACCGGGCGAGACCGCGGAGGAAGCGGCGTCCCGGGAGGCGCTGGAGGAGACCGGGCACCGGGTGGCGGTGCTGCACGGCCCGGTCGCGCGCCGGTCCTCCGTGTTCCCGTTCGACGGACGCCTCATCGAGCAGCGGGAGCAGTTCTTCGTCGCCCGGGTGCCGGCGTTCGCGCCGTCCCGAGACGGCTGGACCGAGCTGGAGCGACGCGCGCTGCTCGGCCTCCGGTGGTGGACCCTGGAGGAGCTGCGCGCGACGGCGGAGACGGTGTTCCCGCCGAACCTCGCCGATCTGCTCGCGGAGCACCTGCTGGGCTGAGACGCAGCGCCGCCGCGTCAGCCGTGGAGCACATGAGCAGGACCGTCGAGCAACGGCAGGATCCAGGGCCGCGTCGTGTCCTGCTCATGCTCCTCCGTCCTGCCGAAGGACTCGATGCGGGCGGAGTCGGTGCTCGCGGGGTCCGAAGGACTCCGAGCGAGCGCGCAGCGCAGGGGCCCTAGCGTCCGAGCATGACACGGTCGCTCAGAGTCGAGTTCCTGCCCGTCGACATGGTGGACGGCGTCGCGCCGGAGACGCAGATCCACGACGTCTCCCTGCCCGACGAGGTCGTCGGCGTCCCGCAGATCCTCGAGAACCCGCACGTCGACTTCCCTGGCACCTGGTCGCTGGTCGGCGAGGGCACGGACGGCGCCTCCCAATACCAGCGCGTCGACCGCATCGCCGACACCTCGGACACCGTCGCCGGCTGACCTCGCGGATCCGGAGATCCTCGGCGACACCCCGCGGCGAGCGCCTCCGCTGCGGCGTGTCGAGCAGCATCTCCGGATCCGCGCGAGGAATCCGGATCCGCGAGGGGGATCAGCCGCGGGAGGCGGCGAGCATCTCGTCGCGCGGGACGATCTTGATCCGGGTGCGCCCCGCGGGCTCACCGAGCGCGAGTTCCGCCCGGTCGAGCGCATGCCAGCCCTCGACCGTCGTGTACTCGACGCCCCGGGACGCGAGCAGGTCGACGACCGACTGCTCGTCGGGGTGTGCCGGGCTCCACCACATGCCCTGGTCGGTGAGGACGTGCTCGATCGTCTCCATCGCGTCGGACTTGGTGTGCCCGATCAGCCCGACCGGGCCGCGCTTGATCCAGCCCGTCGCGTAGACGCCGGGGAGGAGCGCGCCGTCGGTGCCGAGGACCTGGCCCTCGTGGTTCGGGATCACCCCGTGCAGCTCGTCGAACGGGATGCCCGGCAGCGGCGACCCGAAGTAGCCGACCGCGCGGTACACGGCCTGCACGGCCTGCTCACGGAACTCGCCCGTGCCGCGCGCACCGCCGCGGCCGTCCGGCTCCGTGCGCTCCCAGCGGATCGCCTCGACCCTCCCGTCACCGAGGATCTCCACCGGCTTCGCCCACCAGTGGAAGTGCAGCCGCCGGCTCGCGGCGCCCGTCTCGCGCTTCCGCCAGCCCTGCAGGATCCGGTCCATGACCATCACCTGCTTGTTCGCGGCCACGGCCGTCCGCGCCTGGTCGTCGTAGTCGAAGTCCTCGTCGTGCACGACCATGTCGACGTCGCGGACCTCGCCCAGCTCGCGCAGCTCGAGCGGCGTGAACTTCACGTTCGCGGGCCCGCGGCGGCCGAACACGTGCACGTCGGTGACCGGGGAGGAGCGGAGACCCGCCTCCACGTTCGCCGGGAGCTCCGTCGGCATCAGGTCGTCGGGGTGCTTCACGAGGAGCCTGGCGACGTCGAGCGCGACGTTGCCGTTGCCGATCACCGCGATCTCCCTCGCGTCGAGCGGCCACTCCCTGGGGACGTCGGGATGCCCGTCGTACCAGGACACGAAGTCGGCCGCGCCGTAGGACCCGGGCAGATCGATGCCCGGCACGTCCAGCCCCGCGTCGCGGATCGCGCCGGTCGCGAAGATCACGGCGTGGTAGTGCTGCTGCAGGTCCTCGAGCGTGATGTCAGTGCCGAAGTCCACGTTGCCGAACAGCCGGACCGCTCCGCCGTCGAGCACCTCGCGCAGGGCGCCGATGATGCCCTTGATGCGGGGGTGGTCCGGTGCGACGCCGTACCGGACGAGCCCGTACGGCGCCGGGAGGCGCTCGAACAGGTCGATCGACACGTCGAAGCCGCGTTCGGCCTTCTTCGCGATGTCGGCGGCGTAGATGCCGGCGGGGCCGGCGCCCACGATCGCGAGGCGCAGCGTCGTCATTCGGGGTTCCTTTCGGGCGGCGCTGCGATCCTGCGCCGCCGGGTGGGCGGTCAGGCCGAGCGGTCGACGAGCAGGTCCGCGAACCGGACCAGCGCGCGTCGGACGGTCCCGGCCGGCAGCACGTCGAGCGCCGCCTTCGCGGAGGCGGACCAGCGCAGCGCCTCCGCCCTCGTCTCCTCGGTCACCGGGTGCGCGCGCAGCTCCGCGACGACCCGGGCCACGACGTCGTCCGGGGTGTCGGCGTCGAGGCCGTCCACGCGGGCCAGCAGCTCCCGCGCCTCGCCGTCCGTGGCCGCGCGGCGCCGGAGGAGGAGCAGCGGGAGCGTCGGGACACCCGCCTTGAGGTCGGTGCCCGGGTTCTTGCCCGTGTCCGCCTCATCCGGGGCGAGGTCGATGACGTCGTCGATGAGCTGGAACGCGACGCCGATCCGGCGTCCGAAGGTGGACAGCGGCGCGCGGTACTCGCGGGGGGCACCCGCGTAGGAGGCGCCCCATTCGGCGGCCGCGGCGATGAGCGCACCCGTCTTGTCCGCGAGCACCTGCAGGTAGTGGTCGACCGGATCCTGGTCCGCCTGCGGCCCGACCGTCTCATGCAGCTGCCCGAGCACGAGCCGCTCGAACACCGCCGCCTGGGCGAGGATCCCGTCACCCTGCAGCCCCGCGATCAGCTTGCTCGCCCGCGCGAACAGCAGATCGCCGGTGAGGATGGCCACGGAGTTGCCCCACACGTGCTGTGCGGAGGGCACGCCCCGCCGCTCCGGCGCCTCGTCCATGACGTCGTCGTGGTACAGCGAGCCGACGTGCAGGATCTCGACCGCCTGCGCCGCCGTGACGACGTCGTCCGTGACGCCGTCACCGAGCTGGGCGGTGAGCAGCGTGAGGAGGGGCCTGACCCGCTTGCCCCCTGCGGCGAGCAGGTAGCGCGAGCGCACGTCGGCGACCTGGTCGTGGAAGGCGACCTGCTCGAGGATGCCCGCCTCGACCTGCTCGAGGCCGGCATCGATGCGCGCGGCCATGGCGCGGTCGTCGCGGGAGGCGAACAGGCGCTCGGAGAAGCGCAGCTGCGCTGCGAGCGCCGCGCTGCGGCCGGCCGCGCTGCCGAGGGCCGTCACTCGCTCGCCCAGACGCCGGCGGAGGGCTTCACCCCGCGGTGCAGCGCGACGATGCCGCCGGTCAGGTTCCGATACCGGACCTGCCGGAACCCCGCCTCCCGCAGCCACGCCGCGAGCGTCGTCTGGTCCGCCCACGCCTTGATCGAGTCGCCGAGGTAGCCGTAGGCGGGAGCGTTGGACGATGCGATCCTGGACACCGTCGGCATCACGTGGTCGAGATACGCGAAGTAGGCGGCGCGGACGGGGGCGACGGGCGGCTTCGAGAACTCGCAGATCACGATGCGGGCGCCGGGCTTCGCGACGCGGAACATCTCGGCGAGCGCCCGATGGGGCTCGGCGACGTTGCGCAGGCCGAACGAGATCGTGACCGCATCGAACTCGTCGTCGCCGAACGGCAGCGCCTGGGCGTCGGCGAACACGAACTCGATGCGCTGGTCGTCCGCGTGCCGGGCGCGCCCGACGGCGAGCATCCCCTTGGAGAAGTCGGCGGCGACGACGCGGGCCCCGGTGCGGGCGAGGGCCTCGCTCGACGTGCCGGTGCCGGCCGCGAGGTCCAGGATGCGCTCGCCCGCCTTCGGCGCGACCGCTCGGACGGTCGCCGCGCGCCACAGCTGCGCATTGCCGCCGGACAGCAGCGTGTTCATGAGGTCGTAGCGACGCGAGGCCTGGTCGAACATCGCTGCGACATCGGCCGGCGTCTTGCTCAGATCGGCCGCGGACACGCTTGCAGATGGTAGTCGAGCCACCCAAGTAGCCTGAGCGGATGCTGGCGGAGGCGGTGACCCCATTCCCCGTCACGATCAGGCGAGTCGCCTCGGCCGCCGACGAGCGGGAGCTGGCGGCCGCCCGATTCGGTGCCCCGACCGCGGTGTGGCGACACGAGGGCGCGTCCCGCACCGGGTTCGGGACCGCCGCGCGGCTGGTGCTCCGCGGACCCGCCCGCATCCAGGAGGCGATCGGCCGCTGGCGCGCGCTCGTCGCGGCCGCACAGGTCGAGTCGGACGTCGCGGGCGCAGCGCTCCTCGCGTTCGGTGCGTTCGCGTTCGCCGACGACTCGGCCGCGGACAGCGTGCTGCTCGTGCCGAGGGTCGTGGTCGTGGAGCTGCCCGGCGGCGCCTTCCGCGTCGACGTGCCCGACCTCGGGCTGCCCTCCTCCTCCCGAACGCCGCAGGTCGACGCCCCCGCCTTCGCGCCCGAGGCCTACGAGCGAGCGGTCACCGAGGCCGTGCGCCGGATCCGAGGCGGTGGGCTCGAGAAGGTGGTGCTCGCCCGCGACGTGCGGATCGAGGCGGACGGCTTCGATGTCGGCGCCGCGCTCGACGCGCTCGCGGAGCGGTATCGCGGCGCGTGGGTCTTCGCGGTGGACGGCGTGTTCGGCGCGAGCCCGGAGACCCTCGCGACGGTGACCGGCGGTCTCGTGACCTCCCGGGTGCTCGCCGGCACGGCGCCCCGCTCGGACGACCCGGTGGTCGACGACCTCAACCGCGCCGCGCTGCTCGACTCCCCCAAGAACCGCTTCGAGCACGCGCTCGCCGTCGACAGCCTGCTCCTCACACTCGGCGGGACGACGGAGGACCTGATGATCGGGCGCCCGTTCGCGCTCGCGCTGCCGAACGTCTGGCATCTCGCCACCGATGCGACCGCGAGGGTCCGGGCGGGCGCCGGCGCGCTCGACCTCGTGGCGCTCCTGCATCCGACCGCGGCGGTCGCGGGCGCACCCCGCACGGAGGCGCTCGCGACGATCCGGGCGCTCGAACCGTTCGACCGCCGCCGCTACGCCGGCCCGGTCGGCTGGATCGACGGCAACGGCGACGGCGAGTGGGCGATCGCGCTCCGGTCTGCGGAGATCGAAGGGCCGGACCGCGTGCGCGCCTACGCGGGCGCGGGCGTGGTGGCCGCCTCCGAGGCGCACCAGGAGCTCGAGGAGACGGCGTGGAAGCTCCAGCCGATCCAGGAGGCCCTGCGCGCGGCGGTCGTCGCTCCGCACTGATCGGCGAGGTGGTCCCGAACCCCCAGGACCCGCCGAGATCAGGCGAGGGGGACGTGGAGCAGGCTACGGCCGGGAGCCGGAGCCGTGAGCGCGCGGTCGAGATCGCCGCGGTTCTCGATGCGGCGATGCTCCCAGCCGTACGCGGCGGCGAGCGCCGCGTAGTCGACCTGGCGCGGCGTGCGCAGGACGCGCTCGAAGTCGGCCGGATGCGCCGACCCGGCGACCTCGAGCGAGTCGAAGATCGAGCCGCCTCCGTCATCCCCGACGACGACCTGCAGCCGCACCTCCGGTTCCCCCGGCGCCCGGAGCAGCGCTCCCGCGTCGTGGAGCAGCGCGAGGTCGCCGACCAGCACCCGGGTCGTCCCCGGGCGCCCGGACTCGGCCAGCGCCAGCGCGACCCCGGTCGCGGTCGAGACCGTGCCGTCGATGCCGGCGAGCCCGCGGTTCGCGAGCACCCGGATCCGCTTCCCGGGAGCGACCGCGTCGAGCTCGCGGATGAGGCGGCTCGCGGCGAGCACCAGCCGGTCGTGCGGCCACGTCGCGCGCCACAGCGCATCGACGAGCACGCGGCGGGTGATCGGGGCCCGGAGCGCTGCGAGCTCCGCGCGCTGATGCTCCCGGAGCTCGCGGGCCCCGGGAGCCTCCGGGTGGCCGGCGTACGGCAGGTCGTCCGTCGCCTCCAGCAGCCGCCGCGAGGCGCTCACCCACGTGCCGCGCCAGGACCGGTCGTTCTCGGCGGCGGTCGCGACGACCGCTGCCGCACGGACGGCTCGGCCGCGGGTCGGATCGAACCACTCGCCGCCCGGGGGCCCGACGAGCACCGTCTCGACGTCCGGTCGCGCGAGGAGCGCGGGGACCTGCCGCGACAGGGTCGGGTGGCCGAACACCACGGCCCGCTCGACGCGGCCCCCGAACTCGGGCTCGTCGAGCAGGGCGCGGTAGGCGCCGACGACCTGCGGCCCGAACCGGGCGCCGCTCGACACCTCCGCGAGCAGCGGCGCATCGAGGGCGCGCGCGAAGGCCTCCGCCTGCTCGCCCGCGCGGTCGCCCGCGATCACCACCGTCCGCGGGCCGGGCTCGACGGGCAGGGGCGCTGCAGGAGGGGCCGGGTCGGCGATCGGGCCGCCCAGCGGCCCCACCGCCTCCTGGGCACCGGACAGCGGCTCGCGGTACGCGAGATTCACCTGCACGGGCTGCCGCATCGCCACCGCGATGGACCAGGCGCGCTCCGCGACGCCTTCGGCCGCGGCGACGTCGGCCTCCCCCTCCGGGGCCGGGACGTCGAGCACCTCCACGGCGCCCACCCCGAACGCGCCGGGCTGGACGGTCGTCTGGTTCGAACCCGTGCCCCGCAGCTCCGCGGGTCGATCGGCCGTGAGCAGGAGGAGCGGGACGCCCGCGTGGTGGGCCTCGAGCACGGCGGGATGCAGCTCGACGACGGCGGTGCCGGAGGTGACGACGACCGCCACCGGTGCCCCCGACTCGGCCGCGAGCCCCAGCGCGGTGAACCCGCCCACGCGCTCGTCGATGCGGACGTGCATCCGCAGCGCGCCCCGCCGCTCGAGCGCGGCGGCCGCGAGCGCGAGCGCCTGCGAACGCGACCCGGGCGACACCACGACGTGCCGGAGGCCGAGACCGGTCAGCCGCGCGAGGAGCCGGGCCGCGGCGGCACCGGCGGGAGACGGGTCAGTCATGCCGCCCTCGAGCGTAGTCGCGTGCTCAGCGACGCCCGCTGTCGCCCTCGTCGTCGCTGTCCGAGTCGAGGTTCGCGAGCTCCTGCTCGAGCTCCCGCCACCGCGCCTCGTCGGGCCGCGGCGCTGGCAGCGGGCGGGCGCCGTGCCGCCGGAGGAAGTCCGGGTCGTCGTCCGGGCCGATCACCCGCATCGCGCGGCGTCGCGCGGACGGGCCGCGGCCGATCACGAGCCACAGCAGGGGTCCGACGACCGGCAGCAGCAGCGCGACGAGCAGCCAGCCCCACTTCGGCAGCGCCCGCACCCTCGCCCGCTCGGTGAGGGCGCAGTCCACGACCGCGAAGACGGTGAGCACCGCCGCCGCGACCACCGCGAACACCAGCACCCGCGCCATGGCGGCAACTGTACGTGCGCGCGAGGGGTGTGCTGCGTGCGGATCCCGCCCCGCGGATTCGAATCCGCTGAGACCGCCCCGTGCCGGTGGCCGCCGGACCGGTGCCTACACTCGTTCCCGTCATGGCAGGGAACCGGAACAGCTTCGCGCTCGCCTTCGCCGCCTACACGGCGCTGCGATTGCTCGTGTTCGTGGTGCCCCTCGTCGTCATCTACGCGCTGAGCGGCAACCCGATCCTGTCGGCTGTCATCGCGGCCGTGATCGGCTTCGCCCTCTCGATGATCCTGCTCGTGCGGCAGCGCTCCTCCATGGCGACGGGGCTCGCCGAGCGCAGCGACTCCCGCCGGACGATCTCCGACGAGGCGATCGAGGACGAGGCCGTCGACGAGACGACCGAGGACGAGGCCGTCGACGGTCAGAACGACAGCGCGGCGGCGAGCCCCAGGCCGTAGACGAGCGCGGTCAGGCCGGTGAGGCTGAGCGCGAGGATCAGCTCGCGCGCCGTCTTCGCGGTCGCCGTGATCAGGACCGCAGGCGCGGCGAGCAGCAGCACGAGGAACACGAGCGACGCCAGCGGGTAGAAGATCGCGAGGTACCCGACGACCAGGAACGGGATCCCCATCAGGACGCCGAACAGGATCCGGCTGCCGGTCGCCCCGATCCGGACGCTGAGCGTGCGCTTGCCCGCGGCCGCGTCCTGCTCGATGTCGCGCAGGTTGTTGACCACCAGGACGGCGGAGGCGATGCAGCCGATCGCGAGGGAGCAGAACCAGCTCTCTGCGGTGACGACACCGGCGATCACGAAGCTGGTGCCCGCGGTCGCCGCGACGCCGAAGAAGAGGAAGACGGCGATCTCCCCGAACCCCGCGTAGCCGTACGGGCGCTTGCCGCCCGTGTAGAACCAGGCGGCGGCGATCGCGGCCGCACCGACCGCGAGCAGCCACCACTGCCGGGTGACGATCACGATCACGAGGCCGGCCACCGCCGCGAGCGCGAAGCACACGATCGCGGCCGCGAGCACCGTCCGCGGCTTCGCGGCACCGGAGGCGGTGAGCCGCGCCGGGCCGACGCGGTAGCGGTCGGTGCCACGGACGCCGTCCGAGTAGTCGTTCGCGAAGTTCACGCCGATCTGCAGCAGCAGCGCGACGGCGAGCGCGAGGAACGCGAGCCAGTACTGCCCGGGGAGCCGTTGGGCCCACACCGCGCCGGTGCCGAGCGCGACCGGCGCGATCGCGAGCGGGAGGGTCCTCGGGCGGGAGGCGCCGATCCACCCACGCACCCCTGCGGGACGCGCGGCGGCCGCCTTCGCGGGGGCGCCCGGCCGCCGCCGCACCGGAGGTCGTCTGGTCGCACTCGCCTTCGCCACGGCCGCACATCCTAGGGATCGTCCGTATGACGCGCCGTGCTCGTGCCCCGCTCGGCGACGCGTGCCCTCCGGCGCCGCGGGTCAGGAGTCGCCGGGGAGGGCAGCAGGAGGCGTCGCATCGGCGGCGAGCGCCGCGAGCGCGCGCCGGTCGGGCTTGCCGGAGGCGAGCAGCGGGATCACCGGCACCACGACGAGCCGGCGGGGCGCCGCCACGCGCCCGAGGCGCCGGCCGACCGCGTCGCGCAACCGGTCGAGATCCGCGTCCGCGGTCGTGATCACGACGGGCACGTCACCCCACTCCGGGTCGCTGCCGCGCACCACCAGCGCATCGCCCATCCCCGGCAGCGCCTGCACCGCGCGCTCGACCAGGCCGAGCGACACCTTCTCACCGCCCGTGATGACCACGTCGTCGAGCCGGCCCGTGACCGTGAGCCGCTCGCCGTCCCACTCCCCGGCGTCACCGGTCCGGTACCAGCGGCGACCGGGCTCCTCGAGGAAGGTCGCGGCCGTCCGCTCCGGATCCCCGAGATATCCCTCCGCCAGCACGGGGCCGGAGAGCTGCACCTCCCCCTCGTGCACCCGGACCTCGACCCCCGCGAGCGGGACGCCGTCGTAGACGCACCCGCCGGCCGTCTCCGAGGCCCCGTAGGTGCGGCGCACGCGGATCCCGGCAGCATCCGCCCGCTCGGCGAGGTCGGCCGAGAGCCGCGCCCCGCCGATCAGCACCGCGTCGAGGGCGCGCACCGCCTCCCGGACCCGGTGGTCGCCCGCCTCCGCCGCCTCGACGAGCCGGTGCAGCTGGGTGGGCACCAGCGCCGTGTAGCGGCGGCGGTCCACCGGCAGCCCGAGCACGGCCTCCGCGAAGACCGATGCGGTGAAGCGGCCCGCGGGGAGCGGCACCGGCTCGGTCCCCGCCGTGAGGGCGCGCACGATCACCTGCACCCCCGCGATGTAGTGCCCTGGCAGGGCCAGCACCCACTCGCCCGGGCCGCCGAGCGCGCTCTCCGTGGCGGCCGCGGAGGCGAGCAGCGCACCCGCGGACAGGGCGACCGCCTTCGGCACCCCGCTCGTCCCCGAGGTCCGGACGACGACCGCGACCGGCAGCGGCACGCGCTCCTGGACCCCGTCGGGCGCGTCTCCCGGCGCGAGCGGGAGCACGGCGGGGCCGGTGCCGTCGAGCGCGGCGCGCACCGCGGGGACCAGCGTCGCCGGATCGTCCGGGACCGGAGCCAGGTCGCGCATCAGAACCGGTACGGGTGACCGGACCAGTCGGGGTCGCGCTTCTCGAGGAACGCGTCGCGGCCCTCCCGCGCCTCCTCCGTCCCGTACGCGAGGCGGGTGGCCTCGCCGGCGAAGAGCTGCTGCCCGACCAGGCCGTCGTCGACGGCGTTGAACGCGTACTTGAGCATCCGGATCGCGGTCGGCGACTTGCCGAGGATCGCGCGCGCCCACTCGATCCCGGTCGGCTCGAGGTCGGCGTGCGGCACGACCGCGTTCACGGCACCGAGCTCGTACGCGCGCTGCGCCGAGTACTCGCGGGCCAGGAAGAAGATCTCCCTCGCGGCCTTCTGGCCGATCTGGCGCGCGAAGTACGCGCTGCCGTATCCGGCGTCGAACGAGCCCACATCGGCGTCGGTCTGCTTGAACCGGCCGTGCTCAGCCGAGGCGATCGTGAGGTCGCAGACGATGTGCAGCGAGTGGCCGCCGCCCGCGGCCCAGCCGGGCACCAGGGCGATGACGACCTTCGGCATGAACCGGATGAGGCGCTGCACCTCGAGGATGTGCAGCCGGCCGCCGGAGGCCGCCTGCTCCTCCCCCTCGTAGCGGTAGCCGTCGTCGCCGCGGATGCGCTGGTCGCCGCCGGAGCAGAACGCCCAGCCCCCGTCCTTCGGGCTCGGCCCGTTGCCGGTCAGGAGGACGACCCCGACACGGCTGTCCGTGCGCGCGTCCTCGAGCGCGCGGTACAGCTCGTCGACCGTGCGCGGACGGAACGCGTTGCGCACCTCCGGGCGGTCGAAGGCGATCCGCACGATGCGCCCGTCCGGGCTGCGGTGCGCGGTGATGTCGGTGAAGTCCCGCGCGACGTCCGATGCGACCCACGCCTCAGGGTCGAACAGTTCCGAGACGGGCATGCGGCTCAGGCTACGGGCACATGATGAGGGGGTGCTGCCGGAGACCGAGGACCTGCTGTCGACCCTGCGGGTGGTCGCGCTGCCCATGGTGACGCGGTTCCGCGGGATCACCGTCCGGGAAGCGGCGCTGTTCGAGGGGCCGGAGGGGTGGACGGAGTTCGCCCCGTTCCCGGAGTACGGGGACGCGGAGGCGGTGCGCTGGCTCGCCGCGGCGATCGAGTACGGCTGGTCCCCCACCCCCGCGCTGCACCGGACGGAGATCCCGGTGAACGCGACGGTGCCCGCGGTACCCGCGGATCGGGTGCCGGAGGTGCTGGCGCGCTTCCCGGGGTGCCGCACCGCGAAGGTGAAGGTCGCCGAACCCGGCTCGACGCTCGCGGACGACGTGGCGCGCGTGCGGGCCGTCCGCGCCGCGCTCGGCGCGCTCGGTCGCGTCCGCATCGACGCGAACGCCGCCTGGAACGTCGACGAGGCCGAGCGGGCGCTGCGCGCGCTGGCCCCCTCCGACCTCGAGTACGTCGAGCAGCCGTGCGCGAGCGTGCCGGAGCTCGACGAGCTGCGGCACCGGGTCAAGGACCTCCGGATCCCGATCGCCGCCGACGAGTCGATCCGGCGTGCGGAACGCCCGGACGCGGCGGCCGCCGCGGTGGACGTGGTGATCGTGAAGGCCGCGCCGCTCGGCGGGATCCGGGCGGCGCTGGGGATGGCGCAGCGCTTCGGGCGGCCGGCGGTCGTCTCCTCCGCCCTCGACACCTCCGTGGGCCTGTCGATGGGCGCCCACCTGGCCGCGGCCCTGCCGCGGCTGCCCTACGACTGCGGGCTCGGCACGGCGGCGCTGCTGGCCGCGGACGTGGTGGAGGAGCCGCTGCTGCCCGTGGACGGCGCGATCCCCGTCCGCCGCGTCGTGCCGTCCGCGGCGCTGCTCGACCGCTGGGCCGCACCCGCCGACCGCGTCGCGTGGTGGACGGACCGCGTCCGCCGCACCCGCGCGCTCCTCGCCTGACCTTCGTCGTGGGGGGGAGACGGCCGGCGGGCCCGCACAAGATCTGAAACAAGCACGGCGGTGGGGGGGGGGCGGGCGCGGGAGGGGGTGG